>CAMPAA010000057.1 GCA_946631345.1 uncultured Verrucomicrobiota bacterium | reverse complement strand
GACCATCAGCACCTTCGCCGCCCCCGCGCGCGCGACCTGGCGCACGATCTCGCTGCCGATCGAGCCGCCCGCCCCGGTCACCAGCACGCGACGCCCGGCGAAGAGCGTAGGCACCGGCACATCTACGGGCTTAAGGCGCTCGCCCACGGCGCTCTTGTGCTCCTGCCGAAGAAGGCGCATGCCGAGAATCGCGCAGAGGGCGAATGCCGCGTCTATGAGCGTGACCGAATACGGCGGCCTGGCCCACGAAAGCCCGGAGCTCGGCAGCAGCATCCGGAGCGCGAGCAGCAGCGCGGCAGAGATGGCGAACACCGATATGTACTTGGGGATGTCGCGCGAGGCTATCCGCCAGCGCCACGCCCGGTTGAGCCCGAACGCGGAGAGCAGCGACAACTGGACAAGACAGGTCGGCAGGAACGATATGCAAGCTGAGCGCCATCCGGCAAGCGGCTCTACGAAGTTCATGCGCACGCAGAACGCCGCCGCGTACGCGGCCGCGAGCAGCAGAAGATCGACCAGAACGAGCATTTGGCGCGTAAGCCTCCGTTACGAACCGGGATGGCAGGGCTTGCCTCCCGCCCTGCACAGCGGACATTCGGACGGCTCCCATGTGACGGGGGTCATCTGCATGAGCGAGAACATCGGAATCCTGCCGAACTTCACCTTGCCCGCGCTGCGGTCGACCAGCACGACAACGCCGGCGACCTTCGCGCCCGCCGCCTTCACAAGGTCGATCGTCTCCTGGACTCGCCCACCCTTGGTGACGACATCCTCGGCGACGACGTAGCGCTCGCCCTTCTTGAGCGCGAAGCGCCGCATGGCGAGCTTAGTGAGCGGCTTGCCGGTGGCGTCCTTCCTGTCGCCGTCCTGAACCTTTTCGGCGAACACGCATTTCACGTTCAGCGCGCGCGCGACCTCATGGCCCACGAGGATTCCCCCTACAGCCGGCGAGATCACGCCGTCGATCCTCTTGCCGAGCTTGCCGCTCTTCACCGCGCGAGCCGTCACCTCCCTGCAGAGCTTCTCCGCGATGCGCGGGTAGCGCAGTACGTTTGCGCACTGGAAGTAGCGGTCGGAATGCAGCTTCGAGCGCAGCTCAAAGTGCCCCGAAAGGAGCGCACCGGTCTCCTCAAACTGTTTAAGAACCTGTTTCTCTGTCATTTCATCATCTCCTTCACTGTTATGTAGTCATCAAGCGCAAGCATCTCCTTGCGCGAAAAGGCAAGCACGCGCCCCAACGGGGCGTCGCCGGTCGCGCGGCGAGGCGGGATTGCGAACTCCGGCATGGCAGCACCCATCGTGGGCGGCAGGAGCGCAAAGGTTGCAGCGTCGGGCGGCGGCAGGGCCGTATGCGAGGGCAGCGGCAGGAACTCCGCGCTGGCCGCAGGAGGAATGGCGGCGGAAAGCAGCGGAACCTCGAAATCGAGCCGGCCGATGGATGGGCGACCCCTTGCGTGACTGCGCACCTGCCATGAAGTGCGCGCGGCCTCGAGCCATGCGGCATGGGTCTCAGGAGAAGGCATCACGAACGATGCGAACGCAGGCTGCGGAGCGGATGCCCCGGCAACGGCAGGCGCAGACTGGGGGAAGCGCGTCGCAAGGAACGCGAAGATGAGGAAAAGACCGGCGATATGCATGGCATCCCTCATCAGTCGCGCTTCTCCGCAAGCTGCACGTGCGCCAGCCTCTTTGACTTGGCTATCGCCATCACGTGCATAACATCCCCCGCCGGCACGCGCCGGTCCGCGAGCAGCGTAAGGGTATCGCATCCCATCTCCGCCGCGCGCTCGCCAAGCCTTCCCGCGAACTCCTCTACGCCAGACGGATCGGAAAGCACGTAGCGCGCGTCATCGAAGAATACCAGTGTGCCCTCGGCGTGGAACCCCTCGACCTCGCCCGGCAGGAGAAGCGCAACGAGCCCAGGCCGGGCGGAATCGGCGGTGCCGCCCTCCGGGAACGAGAATCCAACCGCAGGGGCGGGCGCCAGATTGCTGTTCAGGAACGCGAACATGATGACGATGAGCACCATCGTCAGCCATGGCGCGATGTTGGACAGCAGGCGCAACCAGACGGGGTTCACGATGCCTCGCCCCCCTTCAGTCGCACGAGAATGTCCGAAACCGCGGCGTCGAGGTCGGCGGTGAGATGCTCAAGGCGCGCACGCAGGAGAGCGTGCATCACATGCACCAGAACGGCCACGAGAAGCCCCGCCGCCGCGCAGGCGAGCGCGGGGCCCATCAGCGGAACGAGGTCCGCGCGCGTGGCGAGCGGCTTGCCGCCGATGACGACCAGGGCCTTGGCAAACCCCACAATCGTACCGAAAAGGCCGAGGAGCGGCGATACCTGAGCGACGGTCTGCAGCACGGAGAGCCTGCGCGAGAAGCGGCGTATCTCCATGCGGGCCGCTATCTCAGCCGCCTCGCGCATGGATGCCGCCGGTTCGTTGCGGCGGCGGATGGCCGCGCCCACGACCCTTGCCACGGGCACGGGGGTATCGTCGCAGATGGCGATCGCCTCGCGGTCGTTGCCCCTGCCGATCAGGTTTTCCACGCCAGACATGAAGTCCTCGTAGGTGACGTGCGCCCTGCGCAGGTCGAAGAATCGCACGAAGAATATCGCGGTTGCGGCAAGTCCGACCGCAGCTATGGTCCACAGCACAGCGCCTCCCGAAATGAGAACAGAAATCATTTGGCACCACCTTTCTGAACATCGGCCAGTCTGCGCCTGGCCTCCTCCGCCGCCGGAACGTCAGCGGCCACAACCTTCTTCAGCATCTGGACGGCCTGGTCCACATCGCCTGCCGCCATGTCGTAGTCGGCATGGGAGAACGCCGCCCTGGCAAAGAACGTCTGCGCCGGTGCGCCGTAGAGCAGTCCCTTCGCGAGCCCCGCCGAATACGCCAGCACCACGTTGCGGTAGTACTGATCCATCGCCTCGCGCGTGCGGCGCAGCTTCTCCAGCGCACGGCCGATCTTGAAGGCCGCCTCGATCTGCTGATCGTGGGTGAGGGAGCTGCCTTCAAGCAGGGCACGGTATGCCACGATCGCCTCCTCGTAGCGGCTTAGGTTCCCGGCCCCCATCGCGTAGAGAGCGTCCGCCTTGAGCATTGCGGCCCGCACGGCGTTAGGCCCCGTCTCCATCTGCGAAAGCGCCCGGTCGAACACCTGCACAGCCTCCGCGTAGCGGCCCTGCTCCATGACCGCCTCGCCCTGCACGATCAAGGCCTCCACGAACAGCGCGCGGTCGTTCCCGGCGGAGTTCGCCGCGCGGGTCGCCAGCTCCACAGCCTTCGAATACTCCGTGAGCGAAGATGAGCAGCGGGCCGCCCACAGCAGCGCTTCGGCGGCGGACGGCGTTCCTGCGCGAAGCGACGCGTAGGTCTCGAACCCCGTGCGGGCATCCGAGTACTCGCCCTTGTTGAAATCGTACTTGGCGCACCACAGCATCAGGTCTGCGCGCAGCTCCGCGTTCGAGGTGGACGCCATGAGGGCGGCGGCCTCCGCCTTTGCGTCCAGGTCGCGTCCTGCGCCGTAGAGGCACAGGGCGCGCAGAAAGCGCATCTCGTCCGCACGCTCAGGGACGCGCAGGGCGACGGTCTCGAAATCGGCGGCGGCATCCTTGAAGCGGTAGTCGTGGTAGCAGGCGCGCCCGCGCCCCATAAAGACCTCGGTCATCTCGGCGGCGGTAAGCAGGTTCGTGGCGTTGACCAGTTTGCTGTACCTGTCTATCGCCGGGGACAGCTGACCCTTTCGCGCCTCGATGCCGGCGATGCGCAGAGTTGCCTTCGCCCCCCACACGCCGCCTTTCTCGGCCAGCCCGCCGTAGATTCCGGCGGCGGAACCGGTCTCACCTGCCCGCTCCCGCGCATCGGCCTCGGCGAAGCGTGCGCGAACGGCGTCGGCAGCGCCGTATCCGGCGCTCCTGGCGAAGCTGGCCGCCGCCTCGGCGTATCGGCCATCCGCCAGCAGAACCTCAGCCTGGCAGAACGCCGCCCTCGCCTTCGCCTCGATGTTGGTGACGGCCTGCTCCGCGCGCGCGAATGCCCCGGCGGCCTCGGAGCGCCGCCCGAGCGCAAAGAATGCGCGGCCGCGCCGTTCGAGCACGTCGGCATCCGTCGCAGCGGCCGGATTCACCTCCAGATAGCGCCTGTACTCGTCATCGGCTCCTGCGGCGTCTCCAAGCTCGAGCAGCCTGCCGGCGAAAGCGCGTGCCGCCGAAACGGAAAGGCGGTGGTCGGGATGACTGCGCAGCAGCGCCCTTATGCGCGTGACGCCTGCCGTGAGAGTCGATGCCGCCGACAGCTCGGAGAACCCGAGTAGGTATCCGGCCCTGAGCCGCGTCTCAAGCCGTTCGGCCCTCACGAGCGGATGAAGCAGCACGGATGCCTCGTCCGCGCGCCCCTGCTCCATCAGCAGCTCGCCCATGATAAGCTGCGCGTCTTCGCCGGCAAGCCCCTCCTTGCCGGCGGCGAGTTTAGCAGACGCGATGAGGCTCTGTGCGCCGGCCTTGTCGCCAGAAGCCGCCATCATGCATGCCTTGAGGCACAGCACCGGCAGCGCCAGCGAGGGCTCGGAGAACGGCTGGGCGAGAGTTGCCTTCGCCTGCTGGAAATCCCCGACGCGCACCTGCTCGCGCGCGCGCCAGTATCGGAACGGCTCCGAAGTCTCGTCCTTCCACTCCGCCAGGCGGCTGCGGATATCCGAATCGCGCCTGAGATGCGCCAGCGCCTCGAGCGAAACGAGACGCGCCGAAGTGCGGACATCCGCGTTGGTGGCCGCGAGGTCGGCGGCGACCAGCGCGGAAGACCACGCGCCATCGGCCAACGCCTGGCGGGCCACCTCCATGTCGCCTGCCTGCGCCTCCGCGCAGATCGCGCAGAATATCAGGAGAGGGGCAAGTCTCACACGAGCGCTCCCTTGTAGCCCATCTCGGTGAGCAGCCGGTCGTTCTTCATCCAGTTCTGCTCAACCTTCACCCAAAGTTCAAGGCGCACCTTCACGCCGAACATCTCGGAAAGCTCGGGCTCCGCCGCCTTGCGGGCGTACTTCAGGTTCCTTCCGCCCGCGCCGATCACCATGCCCTTCTGCGAAGGCTTGTTCACGTATACCGTGACTGCGACATCCCACTCGCCCTTCCGCTCCGCAATGTCCTTCACGGCCACGCCAATCTCGTGCGGCACCTCCTGGAAAAGGCGCGCAAGCAGCTTCTCGCGCACAACGTCGGCTATGGCGAGCTTGCGGGGGTAGTCCGTGACGATATCATCGTCAAACAGCGCGGGACCGGGCTCCGCAAGGTCGAACAGGCGGTCGAGCAGCGCTGGCAGACCGTCGCCGGTCAGCGCGGAGATCCTGAACCAGTCCGGCGTAACCCCGGAATCGCGCATCGCGGCCGCCCAGCTGTCGCGGTACATCGTCTCGAACACCGGCTTTCTGTCGCACTGGTTGAGGACGAACACGCAGCGCTCCGGCCGTTCGCGCGCGACGCGGGCCATCCAGCCTTCGTCCTCCATCTGCGGCGCGTGAGATGCGTCGAACACCACGCAGAGGATGTCGGTGCCGGCGCTGGAGGCGCGGGCCATGCCGTTGAGCAGCCGGCCAAGAGGCCCGACCGCCTTGTGGAGCCCGGGCGTATCGACCAGCACGAGCTGCCCGCGAGGATCGGCGACGATGCCGCGCACGCTGTTGCGCGTGGTCTGCTCGACTGGCGAGACGATCGACACCTTCTCGCCGACAAGCGCATTCACAAGCGTGGACTTGCCGGCGTTTGTGCGGCCAACAATCCCGACTATCGCGGCTTTCTTCACTGGCGTTTCAGAGTTTTTGCTCATGTTGCTTACGGACTGCTTTTCAATGGCCGCCCATTATAGCACAAAAAAGAGACCTGCGCGGGCTGCGCGGCCTCTTTTTCGCCCTTGTTCTCAAGGATTGTGGCGGTTACGCCTGGGCGGCGTCGCCGTATCCCTTGGAAGAGAGATAGTCGATGACCTTGCCCACGGTCGTGAGCTTCTCGGCATCCTCCTCCGGAATCGTTGCACCGAATTCCTCTTCGAACGCCATGATGAGCTCGACGGAATCAAGCGAGTCCGCGCCGAGATCGTCGATGAACGACGCCTCAGGCGTCACCTGCTCCGCATTGACGCCGAGCTGGTCGACGATAATCTCTTTGACGCGATCTTCAAGTTTACCTGCCATAGTCTTTAAGTCTCCTTTTAGTTGGAACGCCGTATAAGATACCACATCTGCCCTTCAAACGCAAGCGAAATTCTTCTCAATTTTCATATCGCAGAATATCAGGCAAGATTGCAGCGAACATTTAGAACAGCATGAACGGCTGCGAGAAGAGCACTTCGCCAGACCCGTCGGTGGCGTATGCCTTGACGCGCGCGAACACGTCCACGCGCGGGCCGACAGAACTGCCGTTGGGCACAACGTCCCACGCGACCTCGGTGCCCTTCGCCTCCTGCACCACTCCGCGAGCGGTGATGACCTCGAAGCGGGCGGGCTTGTCGGTGGTGGCGGTCACGCGCTTGCCGTCGAAGACGATGCTCGTGAAGGCCAGCTCGTCGAGGCCGTGCGCCGCACCGTAGAAGTTGCCCTTGCGGTACGCCTGCAGACACGCATGCACTGTCTTCTCGTGGACACAAAGCACGTTCACGCCGAATACCTCCTTTTTGATCGACCAGTCCGGCACGAAGAACCCGAAACACTGCCGCCCCGTCGCAAGGGCCCAGTCCCAGTAGCTTTCGCTATTGAACCCGGCTTCGAGCACCTCGATCCCGAGCACGCGCGGATCCCAGTCGAGTATGTTCAGCATCAGTTCGCGGTCGAGCTTGGTCCATGTGGGGTGGTTGATAGTGACGCCGCCGCCGTCCGGGTAGATGAACCCGGCGATCATGCGGTCTACGGCCGTGCCCCAGAACTCGCCGGAGCCGAAGTTGTATCCGTGCGAATGGGACTTGAACCTGTCTCGCGCATCGAACGTGCCGGACGCAAACGCCGAGCCCGGGCAGCACATGTGCAGCGAACCTGCGCCGCGCCCATTCGCGAGCTTGAAGTTGTGGTGTTCGGCATTTGGCGCCTCAAGCACTCCTTCCGGGAGCGGCTTGAACATCTTGCCGCCTTCCTTGAACGGGAAGGACTTGGCCTGCTCAGGATCAAGCTGGCTCTTCCACCCGCCGACGATCTTGTTCCAGTCGAACGGGCCGTCTGTGCGCTTGCCGTTGACCATCACCGGATGCTCATGGTGCATGCGGTAGTAGCCTACCGTCATGTCCGCCGCCGGAACGTACGGCGCGCTCGGGTAGTAGTTCGACATCGTGAGCAGTCCGAAACCGCGCTTGAGGTAGGTGTCGAGCATGCTCTGGCTAATGCAGTGCCCGTGCGAGGTGGTTTTCACGCGCACGGCCTTCGACCAGTCCACGTCCCTGTACGGGCGGCGGTTGCGCGGTGGCGCATTGCGCTCCACAATCTTTTCGGCTGGCGCGGCATTGGCGGCGGCGGCCCCGATGGCACCCGCCGCACCGAGCATCATGAATTCACGTCTGTTCATTACAGCCCTCCGGTGAAGATATCCAGGCCCTCGCGGATTTTCGCGAACTCCGCCTCTCCGCGGCACATGGCCCAGGTCGCCATCATGAAGCCCTTGAGGTTTGCCGGGGCGATGTTCTTGCGGCAGAACGCCATCAGCTCCTTCATGCTGTCGTTGCGCTGCGGCCCGTTCTTCCTGCGGTAGCCGGAGTTCCAGTTGGATCCGCACGGCACCTGCTCGAACCCTGCCTTGTCGAGGTCGAGGAAGAGCTGGACAAGCGCCTTGTGGTTCTTCATCTTGGGGATGTCGAAGCCTTCCATCAGCTCATCGTAGTACCAGTTGGACTGCAGCACGCTCTTCGGGCAACGCTTGACGAACTCCGGATGGTGCCAGCCGTAGTCGCTCCACACCCATGCGCGCATGCCGGCCTTCTCAACGGTGGATACGAACCACAGGAAATCGTGCCACCAAAGCTCGCCCTGGCGGACGGCCACGAAGTCGTAGTTGCGCTGGTGACTGAACGTCTCCTCGTCGTAGCCGATGTGGAGGAAGCGCGGATGGTCGAATATCTCCGCGACGTCGCGGATGACATCCTCGCATGCCTTGTAGTACTCCGGGGTGGAGACCATGCGGCGGTAATCCTTGAGCCAGCCGTTGTGGGTGTTGGAGAAGTTCAGCTTGGGAATCGGCTCCATGCCGAGCTTGCGGATGCGCGCGAGCTCCTCCTTCATGCGGTCTGGGCTCCACGCCCCCTTGATCGCCAGCTCAGGCCGCCGAGGAAACGCCACGGCGTCGCCTACGTCGATGAGGAGCAGGTTCATACCCTTGGCCGCCGCGAGGTCGACAGACCTGCGCCAGATATCCTCGTTAAGCGCCAAAGCCCTTTCCGGCGCGCGTCCGGCGAGGCGCGCGTCATCTGCCGGGTCGTCGGACCATTCGCACCACATGTTGTGGCTGAGGTGCAGAAGCACCGCCTTGATGAAGTTCTTGTTGTCCATTGATGTATCCTTCTGTGAATAGTATAAGGTTTGGTTGTGTTCTGATGGCGGATAGTAATACAATATCCGCCCACTTTTGTCAAGCGGTTACACCCCGTCACCCTTATCCCGGATATCAATCAGCGCCAATAAAATCAAGGGAAAATAAATTTTCGGGAGGAAGGAAAAGGTGGGGAGACTTTTCGATCCCGCTATAATATTGCGGTGATCAATCCGCCGCGTCTGTCAGACTTTCCTTGCCGAGGTATGCAGATTTCACTTGCCAGGTAAAATATGCATAGCCACGACAGGCTTCCACATCATCGGCTTCACCCTCACGCGCAGGAAGAACGATATCTTACGGCATCTCGGAATCTCCGGCCATTCAACGTCCCCTCGCGGTCATGGCGTTTGTCGTATTCGGTATTTCCAGCCGCACTGGTCATTCCAGACAATAGACTCGCCTCCGGCATACCCATGAATGATTTGACGATTTCATATGTCCAAAGAGGATCTGGACTGCAATCATCATCAAGAAATGCGATTATGGAGGCACTTGTTCGAAGAGCAAGCATGATTCCCATGTTACGGGCAACAGCTGGGCCGTGTCGCTCTGCTTTTAGCGGTCAGACATGAATCGAGGGCATACGAAAACCTCTCGCCATGTCTCACGAGAGGCCCTGATAATTACCTTTACCGAAACACAACGAGAGGGAAAACGCTTACGCGTCTCCTCTGCATAGTATCGTAGGCAATGAAATTTATCAGGTTTCTCGTGACGAACGCTTTGCAGCGCAAATTGTCTATGCGACGGGGCGTTGCCCGCCTATGACCGTTTCACTGTTTTATGGCTCTATTCCTTTCATTGCAGTTTCACGATTCAGAGGTTCTCGCCATTTGAAGGTGGCTATAACTCCAATTCGGGTCGCGGCGGTTGTCAAGCACACCGTAAACACGCGCCCCGCCGTCCTCAATGTCGTAGTAGATCGAATATGGGAATCGGCGAGACAGTGCACGATAGAAACCGAATCGCTTGTTGTGTATTCCGGCATACAGGACAAGCGAAGACAACTCGCCTTGGGCGTTGCGAGAAAGTAATTGCCAAGATACGCGCCGCCCTGCCTTTCGTAGAAAAGGTAGCCGTCGCGCAAGTCGTCCTTGGCGGACTGGAGAACGACTACCGGCATGCAAATTCCTCGCGCAACTGACGCATCGCCTCTTCAATGGGAATGAATTTTTCTTCACCAGCCGCAACACGGCGGCGACGCTCGGCCAGAACGTCGGCATGCCAGGTCGGAGACTCTGGCTCTGCGGTGGCGGTCATCGCAGACCAAAGATACTCCATCGTCTTGACTTTCTCGTCAGAAGACATCCTGTCTATGGCTTCCATTACTGCTGGCATGAGATAATTCTACTTTGCTTGAACACCGCACATTATACCATTTTCCGTGCCGACTGCTTTGCAACATTGCTTAAATTATTGTAACACCTCATTGGCTGGCGGTTACGCGGCGGCGGCGCTCGGTCAGAACGTCGGCATGCCAGGTCGGCGGCTCTGGCTACTGGGCGGCGATTATGTCGGCAATGGCAGAAAGCCAGATGCGGTAGCCTGCATTGGAGGGGTGGATGCGGTCTGGGAACATCGTCGCCGTCGTCCACCTCGTTCCTGGGTCCACAAGCCTGTCGGTGAGGTCGAGCCAGACGATCTTCCTGCCGTCGGCGAACGTCCTCAGTATGTCGTTTGTGCGGTCATTTCGGCCGCGCGCCATAGCGTGCCCTTTGTCGTCCGCGCCACGTCCGCGCGGGAAGATTGCCGCAAGGATGATCTTCGCCTGCGGCTGACGTTCGCGGATCCTGTTCAATATGGACTTCACGCCCAGCGCGGTCTCCCAGGGATATGTGGTGTCTGGGGTTGAGTTGTTTGTGCCGATCATTAGGACGACGGTCTTGGCGCTGTAGCCGTCAAGCTCCCCATTGTCCACGCGCCAGAGCACGTTTTCCGTCCTGTCGCCGGCAAACCCGAGATTGAGCACCTTGTAACGGTTTGTGAGCGCTGCCCAGCTCTCGGCCGCATACGGCTTCTCCTCCCAGTAGTGCGTGATCGAATCGCCGAGCAGGATCAGGTCGCAGCTGCCACCCAGCCTCGCTATCTCCTGCAACTTCGCCTCGTGGCGCGGCTTCCACCAGCATCCGCCCCTCGCCTTGCTGTAAGCCCTGAAGCGCGGATACGGAACTGTCGTAGCCGGCCTCACGGCCTGATGCTCCGTCCCGATCCGCGAACGGATGGAATACATGCTCCCCTGCACTTCCCTGAACGCCCCTATCAGCAGCGCGTACGGTTCATCGCGCAGATTGACGAGACCATAGTTGCAGTCCTCACCACCCGTCATCTTCCAGCGGCCAAGCGGCGGCTGGTCTACCCAGCGGAAGTGGATGTAGCCTATGACCGACGACTCGGACAGCATCGTCTTCGCGAACAATGCGCTTGCCGCCGCACGCTCACGCTGGGTGGGAACGCGCTGCCCCGCGCCCTTCTTGCATGGGCATTCCGTGTCGAGCGCCGGGTACGCCCACTCGGTCACAATCAAAGGTTTCCTCGCCAGGCGGTACACGTCGCGAATCTTGGCGGATATCGGCCTCTTGTCGCCGATGAACCCGGCAAGAACCACCTGGTTCGTGAGGTCAGCGGGCGGATAGGAGTTCACGCTCATCGCATCGTTCCACTTCCCGCCCTCCTCCCATGCGATATTCGGCGTGGACCGGAAACCGGCGAACCGGCATCCAAGCACAAGATGATTCGGCGCAGCCTCGCGGATCGCGGAGGTGGTCACCCGGTAATATGTCGAGGCGACAAGGCGCAGGAAGTCCTGCTTCACGCGCACATCGACCTTGTTCGTGACGGAAAGCCCGCGCGTCGCGAGAAAATCCTCGAGCGCCCTGCGCCCGGAATGCCGCTGCGGAAGCTTCACTACGGCATCATAGATACCCGTCCCGGCATGGGCGTCGTCCGACATGCCGTTGGCGTCCTGCTTCACGGCTCCGCGCCAGGTAATCTCGTTGTCGGTGTACCAACCAACGATCCAGGGGTTGTCACGCTCCTTGGCGCATACCTTCATCGCCATCCTGCGGCAGTGTCCTTCGAAGTCTGGATGGAACACGTTCGGGAATCGTCCGGTGAACTCCACATTGTTCAGGAGGTTGGACTCATTGTTCGGTTCGCCCCTTGCGAAGGACTTGCCCATCTGCAGCACCCGGGTGCAGGCGAGCCCCCCGCCCACAAGCCCCTTCGCCGGAGGATCCCAAGTGGAGATCGCGTTGAAGTTCCAGCTGAGTAGCCTATCGGATACATCCTTCGCCCATCGTGCGCGATCCTTGCCATACTTCGCCTCAAGCGTACGTGTGTATGGCGAATATCCGAGCGCAGGGCAGGAATCTCCAGCCATCCGCGACGGGCCGTTGTTCGCGGCGAGGAAGAACCCGTGACCGCCCGGCGTGACGAACCGCCATGCGCCGTTCTCCCCCTGCTCTATGCGGAAAAAGCCAGTCGCGCGCGAAACCGTGCCAGTATCGCAGCGCAAACCTTCAAGTTCCGCGACCGGACCGCACAGACCAGAAAAGGCTGCGCACAGAACAATGGAAAACGCTATCTTACGCATATGTACCTGCCTATCCCTTCAACGGCGGCCGTTTCAGCCCCGGTAACGTTCCTCACCGACAATTCGGGGCACTCCCCCCAATACCGCACCAGCGGCGCGGAAGCGCCTTCGACCACCACGTTGGTAAGCGCGATCGTTCGCACCTTGACGGCGGAGAATACCTCCTGCTGCGGCTCCGTGAAGCCGATGGAGCAGTCCGTCATTGAGAAGTCGAGCGGCAGTGTGCTTTCCGGGCCGGTTCCGCCGTTTAGCGCAACCGGAAGCTCTATTCCGGTCGCCCTCACCCTTTCGAACCTGATATCGGCAAGCGGGCGCCCCATCTGCCACGTCTCGGCGCCGAAGTTGTACTTGAAGAGCCGTCCGGTGTTCTCCACCCGGCAGTTGCGCACCACGATGTTCCCCGGCTGATCGACGACAGGCGACGTGACATCGCAGAAATAGCGGAAGAACGCCGACATCGAACGCCGCCCGGCGACGGTTGCGGGATCCCACAGCCCGTCGCGCTTCGGCTGGGGCGAAAGCGACCCCCTGAACAGATACTCGCATGGGCCATGGGCGTATACATCCTCGATGAGGATATCCCTGCCGCCGAAACGGAATGCGCTGCATGCGCTCGACAGATCGCAGCGGCGCACCGTGACGTTCCTGTTGGCGTAGCCGGCTATCGAATCGTCGCCAGTATGTATGAAGCAGTCCTCGACGAGCGCATCCGAACATTCGCGGATGTGGAAGCCGTCATGACCCGCCAGCATTGTGACATGGGAACACGTTATGTTGGCGCACCTCTGGTGGCGCAGCGCCCAGTTGCCGGTGTGGCGTATGGTGAATCCGCGATAGACGATGTTCGTGGAATCAAACGCCGTCACGCCGTGCACGCCGCGATACCGCTCCTCGCCTTCCGGGTTGTAGCCGTTCGCCCCGTCTATCACCGAGCCGGGCTCGCCCACGATCGCCACGTCGTGCGCATTGTGGATGCGGATGATGGCATCGTTCCACGGCGCGAGCGCATCGCGTATGAACGACTTCTTGGGCGGCCGCCATGCCGCATTCTTCGCCGCCTCCTCCGCAGCGTCAATCGGCTCAACCGCATCGCTCTGGAGCGTGCGGAAATCGGCGGAATTGCGGCTGGCGAGCAGGGCGGCACCCGATTCGAGGTATAGGGTTACGCGGCTCCTCAGTCGAAGCCCCTTTATCGGGTATGAGCCTTTCGCTATGCGAACCGTGCCTCCGCCGGCGCGGAACGCCGCATCGATAGCTCCCTGTATCAGCTCCGTCGCGTTAGTGAAGTTGCGCCACGGCCCGACCTCCCAGTCGTGCACGTACGTCGGGCCCGTCACGCGCCACACGCCATCGCCATCGGCGCAGAAGCGCCCCTCTTTCGCCGGGCACCCGTGCCACACGGCGACAGACGCCAGGAAGACGAACACTGCATGTTTCATAAGCCCGCTCCGCTACCTTACGATGACATTGAAGCCGACAGGGTCCTTACCGACCTCCAGCGCGAAATAGTCGAGGCCCATCCATGTCGCTGAAGGATTGGGATAGTCCGGGTTGATTTCCGTCTTCCATACGAACTCGTTCTCCCCGGCGACCAGAGCTCCTGGCGGGAGCGTGATTTCAATCGGGCTTGAGCGGAGAGCGCTGTAAGATGGCGAACACAGCCTGCGGAAGCGTTCCGCGCCGTTGACCTCCATCACGAGATCGTAGCTCTGGGCAGGGTAATAGACGGGGCGGGACTTGAAGGTAAATGTGCGGGTGGCGGCATCCTGCGCATCCACATCGGCATACAGGGCAAGGAAACGAGTCCTCGAGACCGTTGACCGCACGCTCTTCCACCGGTTGCTGGAAAGTTCCGTCACGCTGTACGTCTTCGTTCCGTCGGCGGTGGTGATGTCACCGCCCATGTCGCTATGGCTACCGTTAACCCACCCCACGCGCCAGGAGCCGGAAATCTCGACCATCGAAAGCTTCACCAACCCGACGCCGTCGTCCGTGCGCGTGATCGTAAGCGTATGCGCGCCTTCCGTGAAAAGTTCCGCCGCCGCATGCCGCGACACCTCCTGACCCGGCTGAACCGAAATCGGCCTGAGCGCCGTGCCGTCGATCTTGATAAGGAAGGAACCCGCCGCCGAATCCGCCGCCGCGGCAACACGCACCTGCTGCGGAAGGTTGGTGCAGGTGTCGAGCACGCGGAACGGGATGGCAATGGTTCGCCCAGCCTCGATTCCCGCAGGGAACAATGCAACGTCCTGAAGGTCAGGGTTTATCTCCGTGACATCGTTCGTTGTAGCCCCTGTGAAGACATCCGCTCCACAGCGGCCACTGCCAACCGTCAGGATGGATGGACTGTAGAGGGACGAGTCTTCAATGTTCCCCATTCCAAACACCTCTTCCACCTCAACATCGGAAAGCACGCGCTCCCAGTACGCCATCAGCTGGACGGAACCACGCACGGGAAATGTGCTGCTGGACACATTATTGTTGTAGCCCTGCATGCTCCCAACATATATCTTGTTGTTGTACGGCACATCGCAACCGGCGGGAAACGAATACGTGCTTGAGTTCCATGCAAACGCATCCATGCCCGGCGCACGGACGCCAAGCCGCATCGTTCCCTTGTTCATCGTAACCGCCATCTCCACCCACGTCTCGCGGAAGGTTCTACAAAGGTCGTTTGTGGGCGAAGTGAAATTATATTTGTTGTTGCCGGCGTTGCACACGATGCCGAAGTTCTCCGTTTCCGGATAGTAGCGGATGTAGAAGCTGTGCTTGGGCTCGCTTCCCCTGTAACCCAAATCGAGGACAGATATGTATCCCTGTGTTGCGACGAACTGGTCTTCATCCATGCGCAAGCGAACGATGAATGTGTATTCGTTTGTTGTGGCGGCAAAGGGCAGTTTTATATCCTGCTCCCTCACGCCGGGATTGCCGTTGCTGGCCGTGCCAGGAATCTGCGCAAGATAGATCACGCGTTGATTCGGGAAAGTGCGTCCGCTTGTCGCGCTGACGACGGTCTCCACACGGTTCGATGCTCCCGGATGGTTTGTGCGGACGCCGCCACCGTGCGTAGGCGAATCGGCGATGGCGGCATGGCGGATATCCGTCAGTTCACCATCCTCGAACACGCCGTCGTTATCCTTGTCCGTGCCGCCCATGTACCACGCGGCGCAGTCCTGCCACACGTCGCCGCGCGCGCCTCCCGCCGCAAGCACCGCGACAATCGCGGCGGACAGAAGCCCTGTTCCCTGTCTATGCATGGCTCTCACCGTCTTCATCTGCATACCTCGCCTTGTACCTCGTAAAAAAGATGCCGCTATTATACCATATCCATTTTTTTTTTCTATCTGAACTTCTTTTTTTACTGCCTGCCTCTGCCCGTTCTGCCCATGGCGCGAGAGAAAAGGGACAGGGGGCGTCACAGTGTGTAGTCGGACATAGCCACGCCCAGTCCATACTTGACCTCACCGAAGTCACCAAGTAGCGTTCTGCC
>CAMPAA010000056.1 GCA_946631345.1 uncultured Verrucomicrobiota bacterium | reverse complement strand
GGCCCTACCACATCGATCGCCATATTTCATTGCCGGTTCAATAACGCCGCCATCAGCTCTGGCCTCCATTACTTCAAATGTGCAAAAACCGTGTTTTGAAGTTATGTCAAGCCTCTGCGTGATATACGTGCGCGCGCCAGCCCCATTTGCGGGCGGCGGCAACGTTGGACTGCGTATCGTCAAGGAAGAGCAGTTCATGCGGCTCAAGGCCAAGACGCTGTGCGGCGAGATCGTATATCGCGCGGTCGGGCTTAACGAGCCGCTCGATGCCGGAGATTATCTCGGCGTCCGCAAGGGCGATGTACTCCGCGCAGCGCGGGGCGAAGAGCTTGTCGTGGAAATCCTCCGACATGTTTGAGAGAATTCCGATCTTCTTTCCGGCGGCCTTGAGATCCTTCATCAGCCCGAGCGTGAGCGGGGAGAGCGTGCGCACCCACCCTTCGGCGTCGAAACGCCAGAGCTGCGCGAGCTGGTCTGGGGTTGGCGGCGGCAGTCCGGCATTGGCGAAGGTAAGCCGGTACAGCTCGTCGAAGGAACACTCGCCGCCGTCCCACATTGCGCGGTACTTCCGCCAGCCGTCGTCGAAGGCGGCGCGCGTGAGGCCGAGCGATTCGCAGTATGTGCGCAGCATGTCGCCGTCGCCGAGCGGGGAGAGCGATATCACGCCGCCGAAATCAAACACCACCCCCTTCGCCTCCAGGAAATCGGCGACGGGCTGCGGCACCAACCCGGAGACGGGCTCTCCCGCCGCAATGCGGCGGCGCACCTCGGTGGAGGATTCGGGCGTGCGCGGAAACGGCACGAACGTGACGAGACGCGCCAGCTCGTCCGCCGCCCGCCAGCGCGGGACTTCGGCGATGTTGTCCTCGCCCACGATGAAGAACAGCTGCGCATCCGGGAAGCGCGCCTTGACGGCGCGAACGGTGTCGATCGTGTAGGACGGCCCGCCGCGCCTAAGCTCGATGTCGCAAGGCTCAAGCACCTTGTGCGGGGCGCAGGCGTACTTCACGAGCGTCCAGCGGAGGGCATCCGCCCCGCAGCCCTCCTTGAACGGGTTGCGCGCGGCTGGCACCACGAGCACCCTGTCGAGGGAGCGTTCCGCCGCCGCCCTCAAGGCAACGCCCACATGCCCCGAGTGAATGGGGTTGAAGGTCCCTCCGAATATGCCGATTCTCTCCACAATGTCTCCTTTGGAGACGGGATTATACCAAAACCGCCGACGGGACGGCACGAAACCTTTCTGCATTTTTCGCTTGCACGCGCGCGCGCGTTATACTATAATGCGCGCCATGTTTTCGAAATTAAAAGGCTTCTTCTCTGCTGACATCGGTATCGATCTCGGCACGGCGAACTCGCTCGTGTACATGAAGGACAAGGGAATCGTCCTGCGCGAGCCTTCGGTGGTCGCCATCGAGGAAGGCTCCAAGCACGTCCTTGCGGTAGGCTCGGAGGCCAAGCGGATGCTCGGCCGCACGCCCGCGAACATAGTCGCAATCCGCCCGATGAAGTCCGGCGTGATCGCCGACTACGACATCACGCAGGCGATGCTGGAGTATTTCATCAAGAAGGTCGCCCCGAGCAAGATCAACGGCAAGTATTTCCGGCCGCGCGTGGTGATAGCCGTTCCGAGCGGCATCACCGAGGTTGAGAAGCGCGCGATCGAGGATGCCGGCCGCGCAGCCGGGGCAGGAGAGACTTTCCTGGTGGAGGAGCCGATGGCCGCCGCGATCGGCGTGGGGCTGCCGGTGTCTGAGCCGGCCGGCTCGATGATCGTGGATATCGGCGGCGGCACGTGCGAAGTGGCGATCATTTCGCTGGCGGGCATCGTCCACTCGCGCTCCGTGCGCGTGGCGGGCGATGCGATGGATGAGTGTATCATGCAGTATATGCGGCGCGTGTACAATCTGCTGATTGGCGAGCGCACCGCAGAAGAGATCAAGATGGAGCTCGGCAGCGCGTTCCCCATGGACGAAGAGAAGACCATGGAGGTGCGCGGCCGGGATATCGTGGCGGGATTGCCGAAGACGATGACAATCACCTCCGAGGAAATCAGGGACGCCCTTCAAGAGACGGTGACCTCTATCGTGGAAGCCGTGCGCATAACCCTCAGCAACTGCGAGCCGGAACTCGCCGCCGACCTTGTCGACCGCGGCATAGTTCTCTCCGGCGGCAGTTCGCAGCTGCGCGGGCTCGACAGGCTTCTCTCGCAGCAGACGGGGCTACCCGTGACACTGGCGGACGACCCGCTTTCGGCCGTGGCCGAAGGCACGGGCGCCGTGCTGAACGAGCTGGATTTCCTCGCGAAGAACAAGAGGCATTGAACTTCGGCACATCCTTCCGGCAAGGAAGGGATTGGAAAAGAGGACTGGCATAGTGGTTGGAGCGTGCGTCTGCGCGTGCGCAGCCGTAGGCTTGTGGATCGTCGGCGGGTTCGCCGTCGTGGCCGAGGCCGTGTATCCGCTCGAGAAGTCCGCCACCTGGTTCCAGAGAAACGTGACCTGCAGGGTCCGCACGCTCTGGCGGCGGCAGAGCTACGCCGCCGAGAACGCCAGGCTGCGCCGCGAAAACGACATGCTTCGCATGGCGCTGCAGGATGCCGAACGGGACGCGGCCAGAGTCAGGGGCGATGAGCCGGATATGCCGAAGAAGGCCTGGATACAGGCGCCCGTGCTTTCGCGCGGGGGCACGACCGGATCGAAGAACTTCCTTCGCATCGGCAAGGGCTCGTCGGATGGCGTGGTGAAGGGTTCGGCCGTCGCCGTGCCCGACGGCCTTGTGGGGATCGTGTCGGAGGTGTCGCTCCACACGTGCACCGTAAAGCTTATCTCCGATCCGTCGGTCAGGGTGTCGTGCGAGCTGGAGACGGGGAACGCGTCTCTCGGGGCGGTGTACGGGATCGTATCCGGCACCGGAGCGCAGACGGCCGCGCAGACGGAGACGACGGTGCTTTACGTGGTCAACCCGTTGCGGATAGGCCACCTGAAGAACGACTACGAGCCGGCTCCGCGCACGCGGATCGTGACTTCCGGTCTCGGTGGGGTGTTCCCGCGCGGCATAGCGGTGGGCTATCTCATCTCCGGCACGCGCAATGACGAAACGAAGCTGGAGCGCGAGGGAGATGTCGCCCCTGCCGTGGATTTTCCGTCGCTTGAGGAGGTATTCATCCGGCGTGAGGGCTGAGCTTACCAAGATCTGCGCCGTCCTTCTGGGACTGGTCGTGTGCGCGGCAGCGCAGGACATGTCGCCGGCGGTCTTCGGCGCCAAACCTCCGTTTCTGCTGATGTTCGGATGCTTCGCCGGCATACCGGCCGGCATCGGCGCGGGGCTGTTCACCGACGCACTCGGCGGTCTGCCGTTCGGATGCTCAGCCGTGTTCTGCGCCATGGCCGCGCTCGTCGTGAGGGCGCTCAAGTCGTTCGCGATACCCGCAGCCGTCCTCGCGGCGGTGGCGTACCAGCTTTGGATCACCCTCTGGGGCGGCGACGGAAACGCGGTGCGCGCCATGCCCGGCGCGCTGCTCGCATCCGCGCTGCTCGCGCCCGCCACCCTTGCGTTCATCCGCCTCGCGCGGCGGCGAATCGGCATCGACGCGCGGAAGGAGAAGACGCGGTGAGGAAGGTGTCGGCATGGTCCATCGTCGCGCTCGTGGCGGTCGTGCTGCTCGGTTTCGCGGAGCTCACGCATGCGCTGTACCGCGTGCAGGTGGAGGATGTGGCCGAGTTCAAGCAGAACCTCACGCAGCAGGCGACGCGCCGCATGCGCAAGCCTGGCATCCGCGGGCGCATACTCGATGCGCGGGGCGGAGTGCTGGCGGAGTCGCGTGCGCGCCGCGACATAGTCTGCGACATGTCGGCGTTCCTCTCCAACGGCGGCATCTCCAACACCGTCGCCGCCGCCGACAGGGAGATCGCAAGGCTCTCCGGCGCGCTGGGGATCGACCGCCCGGCCAACCTCACGTCAGGGCGCATCATGCGCCATATCCGCACGGCGAGCGCGGTGCCGCTCTGCGTATGGCGCGATCTCGGCGAGGAGACGCTCGCGCGCTTCGCGGAGCGTGCGGCGCAGTTCCCCGGCTTCTCGATCGAGGCGCACGCCGAGCGCATCTATCCGCGAGGCACGTTCGCCGCCCACGTGGTCGGCTATACGGGACGTGACCGCACCGCTGCCGACGCCGACAGCGCGCGCACGCTCGCCTATGAGCTGGAGATGAAGGGGCGCGCAGGGGTCGAGGCCTTCTACAACGACTACCTCGCGGGCGTCGCGGGTGCCGTGCGCATACCGGTGGACGCCAGAGGGTTCAAGCCACGCGCCGCCGTGAAGGAGAACATGACGTTCGGCGAAACGCCGGAGCGCGAGGCACAGCATGGGCTCGACCTCACGCTCACGATCGATCCCGACATCCAGGCCGTCGCGGAGCGCCAGCTCGAAGGCGTGCGCGGGGCGTGCGTGGTGCTCGATCCGCGCGACGGCGCAGTGCTCGCGCTCGCATCCGCGCCGACGTTCAACCCGAACGAGTTCGTGCCGTTCCTGCCGGCCCAGCGCTACGAAGAGCTCGTCAAGGATCCAGGCCACCCCCTCCTCAACCGCGCGACCGCAGGACTCTACGCGCCCGGCTCGACCTTCAAGCCCGTCACCGCGCTCGCCGCGCTCCAGGCGGGGATAAACCCCGACGAGGAGTACGAATGCACCGGCGTGTACAAGCTCGGCGACATGCGTCTCCACTGCTGGAACCGCTGGGGGCAGGGAACCATGAACCTCCGCCGTGCGCTGGAGCAGTCGTGCAATCCGTACTTCGCGCGCCTCGGATACCTGCTCGGCACAAACTCGATCTACAGGATGGCGCGCGAACTCGGCTTCGAGGCGAAGACCGGCATCGACTATGCGCCGGAGTACGCGGGGGCTCTCACCGCACCGCCATTCTATCCGGGCCTCACGTGCCAGTCGGCGATCGGCCAGGGCAGGCTTCAGGTCACGCCTCTGCAGGTGGCCGTGATGTGCGCCACGCTCGCGAACGGCGGAAAGGTGTTCGCCCCCTACCTCAAGAAGCGCGCGGAGAATGCGCCTCGGCCGGAGCCGGTGCGAACCCTCAAGTGCGCGCCGGAGGATATCGAGCGGGTGCGAGCCGGAATGCGCGACGTGGTCGAGGGCGCCAAGGGCACAGGCAAGGCCATCGGCGCAAGGATCAGGGTTCCATGCGCCGGAAAGACCGGCACCGCGCAGATCGGCGGCGGAGAGAAGGATACGTGGATCATCGCCTTCGCGCCGTACGACGAGCCGACGGTGGCGATATCAATGGTGGTGGAACGGGGAGACTCGGGCGGCAAGACGGTAGCGCCGCGCGTCCACGCGATCCTGGCGGCTGTTTTCGGGGAGGTCGAGGAATGACGCGGAGAGCGGACGAAAGGATGAGATGCTGAAGCAGCTTCTTAAGTTCAACTGGCTGTCGTTCCTGTCGATGGTCGCGCTGATGGCGATCGGCGTGGTGTTCATCAAGTCCGCAGGCGAGGCGCGCAACATCGCCGCCCTGCAGGACGCATGGCGCATGCACGCCGCCACCGCCCTTTTCGGGCTCATAATCTACTTCACGCTCGCGTTCGCCGACTACCGCAAGATACTCGACCTGTGCTCCACGCCGTACTTCCTCGTGTCGCTGATACTGCTTGTGGCGGTCCTCGCGTTTGGGTCCAAGATATACGGCGGCAAGCGCTGGCTGCTGTTCTTCCAGCCGAGCGAAGTCGCCAAGCCCGCCGTCATCTTCATGATCGCAAAGGTGTTCGGGCGCGCCGACAAGCCGACAAACGGCTTGCTCGACCTGCTCTACGGCCTCGCCATACTCGGCCTGCCCGCCATGCTCATCCTCGCGGAGCCGGATCTCGGCACGGCGCTCGCGCTCGTGCCTGCGGCGCTCGTGATGATGCTCGCGGCAAGGGTGTGCCTGCGGGTGCTCGTGCCGTTCCTGCTCGGCTGCGTGCTCGTCGCAGGCGGAATCCTCGGGGCGGTGCACGTGGCGGAGACGTCGCCCGACCCCGCGACGAAGGAGCGCATATACCGCTACCTGCCGCTCAAGGAACACCAGCAGGCGCGGCTAAGGACATTCCTCAACCCAGAGGCCGATCCCTACGGCGGCGGGTGGAATCTCCGCCAGGCCAAGATATCCATAGGTTCCGGTTCGCTCACCGGAAAGGGAATAGGGAAAGGCGAGCAGAAGTTCCTCGGATACCTGCCGCCGAGCGTGTCAATGAACGACTTCATCTTCTGCGTGCTCGCGGAGGAGACGGGGTTCGCCGGCGCCATGACGGTGCTCGGCCTCTTCCTCGTTCTGCTGCTTTCGGGATTCTGGACCGCCGTGCGGTCCGACGACGACCGCGGCCGTCTGGTCGCAATCGGCGTAATGACTCTCGTTTTCGTTCACGTCTACATCAACATCGCGATGTCCATCGGCCTGATGCCGATCACGGGACTGCCGCTGCCGTTCATCAGCGCCGGCAAGACGTTCCTCGTGATCCTGCTGGCCTCGCTGGGCGTCGTGCAATCAATATCCCTTCACAGGGAGGAAGAAACCTGAGGCAAAAATGCTAGAGAAAATCATCCAGTGGTTCTGCAAACCAAAGTTCAAGCGCGAGATCATAGTAAACGTCGAAAAGCTCGAAACCCGCGTCGCCGTGATGGAGAACGGCAAGCTCGAGGAGTACCTCGTGGAGCATCCGGAGGACGAGCGGCTGGTGGGATCGGTGTTCAAGGGGCGAATCCAGAACCTCGAACACGATCTGCAGGCCGCGTTCGTGGACATCGGCCTGTCGAAGAACGCATTCCTGCACTACTGGGACATGTCGCCTGACGTGGACGCGTTCCTCGACGACGACGAGGAGGCCCAGAAGGGCGGCGTGAAGCCAGGCTCGAAAGGCAAGGCCGCAAAGCGCGCCGCCAGGCGTCCGCGCCTCACAAACGAGGAGATCGAGAAGAAGTTCCCGAAGGGTTCGGAGATCATCGTGCAGGTGACCAAGGGGCCGATCTCAACCAAGGGCCCGCGCATCACCGCGAACCTTTCCATACCTGGCCGCTACCTCGTGATGATGCCTGGCGAAAAGCTGCGCGGCGTGTCGCGGAAGATCGGCGACTCCAAGGAGCGCACCCGCCTCAAGAAGATACTCGACCGCCTCCTCCTCCCCGACGACGTGGGGGTGATTGTGCGCACCGTCGGTGCAGGAGCAAGCCCCAAGGCGTTCGCTCGCGACCTGCGCAACCTGCTTGAATCGTGGAGCGAACTCAAGGCAAACGTCAAGAACCTCCGTACGCCATGCTGCGTATACCAGGAGCCGGGGCTCGTCGAGCGCGTGGTCCGCGACTGGCTCACCGAGGATATCGACGCCGTTGTCATCGACGATGAAGCGTCGTACGAATCGATGAAAGCGCTCACCGCCAAGATTTCCCGCCGCGCCCAGAAAAAGCTCAAGCGCTACGAAGGATCGAAGAACATCTTCGACCAGTACGGGGTGGAGCGTCAGCTGGAGGAGGCATTCCGCCGCCAGGTGCCGCTCAAGAGCGGCGGCTATCTCGTGATCGACGAGACCGAGGCCCTCATCGCGGTGGACGTGAACACCGGCCACCACAAGAGCAAGGAGGGCAAGGGTTCGCAGGAGGACGCAATCCTTGAGGTGAACCTCGAGGCCGTGGAGGAGGTTGCGCGCCAGCTGCGTCTCAGGAACATCGGCGGCCTCGTTGTGCTCGACCTCATAGACATGAAGAGCCGCAAGCACCAGAAACAGGTGGAGAAGGCGCTCAAGACAGCCCTCAAGCGCGACCGCGCGCGCACGAACGTGCTGGCGATCTCCGAGCTCGGGCTGCTGGAGATGTCGCGCCAGCGCCAGGAGGAGTCGATACTCTCGCAGATGGCGTCCACCTGCCCCATCTGCTCCGGCCATGGCCTCGTGAAGTCGCCGCTCGCGGTCTCCATCGAGCTGCAACGTCACCTCACCACCCTTCTCAAGCGGGCGGAAGAGGAAAAGAAGCCGTTTGTGCCGAAGATAGTCATATCGCCGGCCGTGATGCAGCGACTGAGGACGGAGGACGCCAACATCCTCGCCGAACTGCAGGCCGCATTCAACACCAAGCTCACGTTCGTCGCCGAACTTCACCGCCATCCGGAATCCTACGCCATTCTCGACGCGGAATCAGGACAGGTACTCTACTCATCAGGGGGAACGAAAAATGTCTAAACGCATACTTGCCGTCGCGGCGGCGCTCTGCTCCGGAGCGCTCTCAGCGCAGTATCTCAGCGACCTGGTCATGAAGGATCTCCCGCCGGAGCCGCCCAAGGAGCACTTCGGCGACCTCACGTTCTCCGGCGGCAACCTTACGGCCAGCCGCAAAACCGGAGAGATGACCGCCACAGGCAACATAACGGCACAGTCAGGCCCGTACCGCTTCTTCACAAGCTCGCTGTCGCGTAGCGCGGCCGGCGTGTACGACCTCGGCGAAGACGCCATGATGACCACCTGCGACCACGATCTCGACGACCTGCACTGGAAGATAACGGGCCACTTCATCTACGAGACAGAAAAATCCATCACCGCAAAGAACGTGTGGCTGTACTTCATGGATGTGCCGATCTTCTGGCTGCCCTGGGCGTATTATCCGCTGAACACCAACTACGGCTTCAGGTTCCTGCCGGGCTACACAAGCCGCTGGGGTTGCTACTTCCTCTCCGGGTACGTGTACGACATCTACAATGAATTCGGCCCAGGCCCCCTCGGGCTCGGCGGCAGCACCTACTTCAACTGGCGCCAGAAGAACGGCGTGGAGGTCGGTCAGACCATCCGCTGGCGGCTCGGCGAGTACGGCAAGGGCAAGATCAAGGGCTTCTACGCGTGGGACGAGGACTACGACCGCTACAAGAGGCACTGGCACGACTCCCGCCACTACAACTACAGCAACTGGGGCAGCGAGGTAAAGCGCGAGCGCTACCGAATCTCCATCGAACACCGTTCGGACTTCACCGAGCGCGACGCCCTGAACGTGCAGGCGCAGTACCTTTCCGACTCGCGCTACCTGCGCGACTTCTTCCGCCGCCAGAACCGCTACGAGTCCATCCCCGTCAACGAGGCGTGGTTCGAGCACCGCGAGAACCTCTGGGCGGCGGGCGCCACGGTCTCTGGCCCGGTCAACGACTTCTACGGCGGCACCGCGCGCACCCCTGAAGCATGGCTCGCCATCGAGCCCCAGCCCGTGTTCAACCTGCCCGTCAACTACGAATCGCAGACGCGCGCCGGGTACATGAACCGGCAGTACGCCAAATACGGCTCCGACGACCCCATGTTCCGCTACGTGCCGTACATCGGCCTCAACGGACGCGGCGCGGACTATCAGGCGTTCCGCGCCGATTCCGCCCACCGCATCACGTTGCCGTTCATGATTGAGGACGTCCTGTCGGTCGTGCCGCGCGCAGGATACCGCGCCACATGGTGGAGCGACTCTGGCGATCCCGACAGCAACTGGCTCAATGCCTCGGGCGATGCGATGTACCGCGGCATTGCGGAAGTCGGCGTCACGGCGTCGGCCCGCGCCTCGGCTTGGCTGAACAACGACTGGCAGCACGTCTTCGAGCCTTACTTGGACTACTCGTTCCAGGATGTCACCTTCGGCTCCGGCAAGCGCAACCGCAACTACATCTTCGACAGCTACGACGGCTCGGTGGACTGGCTCGACCAGTTCGGATTCGAAGGGCGCGGCCTCCCATACAACTGGCATGGGGTCCGCCCCGGCATCCGCAACTACCTGCGCAAGAAGGACGACAACGGCACCACGCGCTCAGTGCTCGACACCGACATCTACGCCGCAATCCCGTTCGAGGACGAGAGCTACTGGAAACGCGGCTACCTCGCCGGCCATCCCAAGAAGGCCGAAAACGGCTTCTACAACCGGCACGACTGCGTAGTACCGGGTTTCATGATGCGTTTCAGGCCATCGAACCGCTTCACATTCTCTTCACGCACGGAATACGACATTGACGACGAGAAGGTCGCCTACGCCGACATCAACATGAAGCACCAGCTCTCCAGGGATTTCTCCTGGTATCTCGGCTACATCGGCCGCGATCACCGCATCTGGGACTACCTGCCCTCGGAGTTCAACCGCTGGAACTACCAGTACTCCAACATCATCCGCGTAGGCTTCCAGCATCGCGTGTGCGAATGGTTCGAGTGGTCGCCTTTCGTCCGCTGGGATGCACGCCGCAACGAGCTGGACGAGACGGGCGTGTGGTTCGATTTCCTCACCGACTGCATCGGCTTCAGGTTCTCCATCAACTACGAGAACAACATCCGCCGCGTGGACGGCTCCAAGCAGGAGAGCGACCTGGACTTCGGATTCGCCGTATATCTGCGCGCGCTCGGCGCAGGCTCAATGCTCGACCTCGCGAAGTTCTGATCTGAGCATTGGCAGGCTGTGGAAGCACGCCCTCCGCGTCAGATGGCGATGGGGGGCGTCTTTTTTAGTATGTCAATGTACCTGGACATCTCCACCACCAGATCGAAATCCATCGGGAACTGGCGCCCGGTGCGCACCGTCGCGTAGACCGCCCGCCAGAACGCCTCGTGCGCAGGCGTGGAGTCCGCCGCAGCTATCTTCTCATCCACCACGCGTATCTGCTCTCCGGGCAGGGACAGCGGCGGCTGGGCGACACTGCTTCGTCCATGCGGAAACCGCTGCGCAGGGTCAATCGTGCAGTAGCGGCCCTCCGCCGCTCCCGGCATCACCGAGAACGAGCCACGGGTGCCGCGAAGCTGGATGGCGGGCTCGTCGGGACGGACTGCGGCGCAGTTCGTCTCAACGTCCGCCGTGATGCCGTCCGCCGTGCGCAGCATGAGATGCACGTAGTCCTCGGCATCGCCGAGCGCGACGAGTTTCTTCGTCTCTCCCCACATCTGCACCGGCGGCGCATTGAGGAGCTTAAGCGCCTGAAGCATCGGCTCCTGGGCGGCGAAGTACGCCGCGCCGCCGCAGCGCTTGGTGGTGGCCTGCCAGTCGTCGCGCCTGATGTAGCATCCTTGCCTGATGCGTATGTCGTAAATATCGCCGATCCGCCGGCGGGCCCGCACAAGAACGGCCATGCGGAACTCGGGCGAGAACAGCGCAGGCGTTGCCGCGATCAGCCGCCGGCCTGCCTTCAGGGACGCGCCGCGAAGAACAAGCGCGCCATCGTGAGTAGGGGATACCGGCGTCTCGCATACGGTCCAGAGTCTGCGCTGAAGGCATTCGAGCGCAATCGACTCATGCTCCAGGGATGGCGTCGCGATGAGCACCAGCTCCAGATCAGGATCGTAGATCATGTCTTTGGCGCGGCGGTAGTGGCGCACATCCGGAAAGTTTTCGGCCACCTTGTCGCGACGGGATTTCTCTACGTCGCAAACCGCCGCCACGCGGAACAGCCCATTCAGTTTGCCGATGGCCGGCAGATGGCCAAACACGGCGCTTCGGCCGCAACCGACCACGCCGACGGCTATCTCGTCCATCACAGACATCTTCAGGCCATCAACTCGTTCACCTTCTTCATCACTGCGAACGCATCGGCGACATAGACGACATCAGCCTTGCCCTGGGCCCAGCCGCAGTTTGCGTCGAGGTTTACCGCTCGCCGTTCGCTGACGAAGCGCCAGCCGACAACATGCGGCTCCTCGCCGTGGCAGCAGGTGGCAAGCCCCTTCTGGTGGCGCGGAGTTGATCCGGTCTGGCCGACCTGGTTCATGTGGCTCATGAACGAAAAGGCGGCGGCGGCCTCCGGCATGTCGACAAGCGACTTGGAGGAGCCGAGCGACGCCCCAGACTTTCCGAGGAATCCCGTGATGGCGGCGGAGGCCTCGTCCAAATGGAGCGCCCCATCCGCCTGCTTCTTCGTCCAACCGGCGCCAGCCACGAAAAGCAGTCTGGCATCCGGCTTGATCGTGGACTCGCCGCCGGTGCCTGCGTTCTCTACGCCGTTGACGGTTGTGCGCGATGGAGCTGAGGCAGCCGCATCGAGCGCGACAGCCGTCACGCCGACCTTGGCGCACAGCTCGTCGAAAAGGGACGGATCGGTGACGATCACCCAAGGCCTCGCCGCTCGCGAGAACGTGGTGAAGATGCGCTGACGGTAAACCCAGCGGCGCGCGACGGCCTTGCCGTCCGCCAAATCCACATCGACCACGTTGGTGTCGATCTCAGCTCCGGCGCGCATCGCCGCGGCAGCCGCAGCGCGCTTCACTCGAGAATTGCCCGGAAGGAGCAGCACAAGCTCGTCTCCGCCCGCCTTGATCGCATCCGCCAGCGCCGGGACGTCCTGCGCGAACGTGCCGTTGCCCTCAAACCTGATAGCCTTGATGTTCATTCCTTGATCCACTCCACGATTTCCTTGGCGATCTCATCGACCGGCATGTCCTTCTTGACCACGGTGTTGCGCTTGGCGGCCGGAACCTCGGCTTTCTCCCATACGATTCCGCCCGTGCCGACGTTGGCCGTCGGTGCCTTCATCAGCGCCGGCATGACGCCGCGCATGTTCATCATGCCAGTCTGCGGATTGTTCGGAGGCTCGGGCAGGCTGCCCGTGGCCCAGCCGACCGCCGCCGGGAACCCTTTGCATGTGGAGCAGAGGTACTTGCCGCCCTCAATGCGCTCCTTCACCGTGAAGGTATCGTCCTCGGCGACCTTCAGCTCGTCCACCGCGTTGAAGAACTCGGTGATGCCAAGCATCTCGGCGACAAACTGCAACGTGACGCCCGCATCGCGGGACGCGCTGGCGCACCCGCCGAACACGAAGTCCGGCGCGGCGGGCATAGATTTGATCGCCTTGGCGAGTTCGGCGGCGGTATCCTTCGCGTCGGTAAACCCGCCGGCCGGCGCATTGACAGCAACCAGTTCAAGCGGAACCTTCTGCGCCACGGTCATCATCAGCTGCTGGAGCTTCGCCTTCGGACCGAGCGCAACGAGCGTAACCTTCGAGCCGGGACGCATCTTGGCGAGAGCCGCCGCCTCGTAGAGCGCGCAAGCGGCCCACGGATCCAGCACGGACGGCAGCATCTGTTCATTCTTCAGCCCGAGCCCCTGCGGGGTCTGGACCGGTTCAAGCGTCTGGAGCGGATCTGGAACAAGCGATCCGCACACCACGATATTCAACGGTTTGGACATTTCTTTGGCACCTGCCTTATTGGTACTTAGTTACTGTCGGAAATTATACCATAAAACGAAGGAACCTCCGTCCGCGTGGGCGAAGATTCCCTGATCGAACCCGACAAACGCCGGATTACGCCTCTGGCTTGGTTTTCTTGAGGCCAAGCCCGCGGCTGCCTTCCTTCCACTCGCCGCGCTTCTGCAACAGGTTGACACGCTCAAAACGCTTCAGCACGTTGCGCTTGGACGTGATCTTGCCGGAACCTCTAAGACTGGGATGCTGACTCATGATTTCTTCTCCTTCTCAAAAAAGTTCGCGTATTGTACCAAACTCCGCCCTTCTCCGCAAGTACCTCTGCACCAACCCGTTGAAAAAAGGCGACACTGCACAAAACGGCAGTGCGCACATCGCACCGCCTCTCCGTCCATGCCTTGAACCACCCTTGTCCGCCGTAGCCTTTTATTGTGTCAGGCAGATGGCGTCTGCTTTGTGCGGTCGTGGTCTGACATAAGACGATCAACGACGTTTGCCTTTATGTTCGCCCACGCTTCAACAGGATCAAAGACGACATCCGGACGCAGCAACGCCGTCATGCCACGGCAATACTCCACATCCGCAAGTTTGCCCTCTACATTCAGAACGTATTCCCTCCAGCTCGGAAGCTCTTCGCCGAGTTCGGACTTGTACCTACGCCAACATCTAAGCACCTCGTCAATGTCGGGCTTGGAATGTTTCAGCACATAGTCCATGTCGAACAAATCACGCGTCTTCTTGCGCCCGTACACGGCATTGAACTTCGTTCCAAGCATTTCCTCGAACCGATAGGCCGTGACTTCGCACGAACCAGAGAACCAAGAGCTTTCGACCACAAACGGGACCTTGTCAAATCCCAACTCCGTGAAATGCTCGTTGCAGTTGATTTCGACCTTGATTCGCATTGATATCGGAGTATCGTTTTCAGAAAGGTAGCGCAACTTCATGACATGATTGTACCGTTTGCCTTTTGCCTGCTGGTCGGGAATGAATGCCAACACTTCCCGAAGCCGTTCAAGAATTGGCCCCATTGGCTCGGGATCAATCAAGACGAGATCAATGTCCTCGCTATATCTTGGCTGCGGTTTGACATAGAGCTTGTAGAGTGCCGTCCCGCCGCGCCATGCAAGGCGTGAAGCGAGAAACGGGTCGGAATAGATCGCGACGACGCATCTGGAAATCAGCAAATCCTGTTCAACAAACTCGTCATGGCTCCAAGGGAACAAACGCGCCCATTCAAGCAAATACCTTCGGTCTATCATAAGTCATCGACCTCCAATACATCATTTACATCAATATGCCACCGCTGGCTATGCGCAAACTCTTCTTTGCCAGACGAAACGCTAAGCTTTGCGCTTACAGGCGTATAATGCCTCCTCCATTGCCGATAAACAGTCTCCGCCACCCCCTTCGCACCTATTATCTCTTCAAGTATGTATCCAAGCCGCTGGAAGGAAACACCTTTGCAGCAGGCAAAGAACGCATCTGGCAGATTGTCGAACGCGAGCGCGGACGAAAGCTCCGAAAGAACTGTGGCAACATTGGAAAGCCCCCCACAACGTTGCTCATATTGCACCAATTCCACAGCCGTCAGTTCTGGCGATGAATAGAAAACCCTGCCATCCGACTCCTTGCGTTCAACAATAAATTCCGTTGGCATTCTGTAGCGATAGCACCACTGTATGCACGAATTCAAGTTTTCTGACGAATTCAACGCCGGATACTGCGTAGTGACAAAATCAACATGGGCGGCCTGATGCGAAGCCCCCCACACCCTTGCTGCCGTCAGCAAAGAGAAATAATATGGACGATTCAAGAATCGCATTAATTCCGGAACATAATATGTAGGCGGTATAATGCCTCTTGACTTGTACCTCATTGGCATAATGGCATAGAAACGCCTATAAACCGAAACAATTCGTTTCTCACGCTTCAGCCGCATGAGATTGTTCTGCACAACCTGCCTTCCAAGAGACGGGAAGGCCTCTACAACATTCTCTAACGAGAATGTCGAGTGCCCCGTCATTTCGAGTTCGTCAATCCATTTTCGCACCGTCATTGTTTTGCCAGTCTTTATAACCACATAGAGGTTATTATCAATTGTAGAATGCGCGTATTGTAGCACAGTACGGCTACAGGCGCAACCGCTCTGCACAGAAACAACTTCTGCCCTGCGCATCATCGCGCCGCCTCTCCACCCATGCCTTGAACCACCCTTGTCCGCCGTGGCGGAGCAATCCGCGAAGGAGGACCGTCCCCTGCATTGGCATCACCTTCCGGCTTGCCGAGCCGACTTGTCCGCCGTAGCAGATGGCTAAGGCGGAAGCACCACATAGACTGGCTTGACGGGTGCTCCCCTACAAATAGGAGTGCGCGTGTGTGCGCACGCGCGCGCGGGATATTGGCGTCGAGATGGCCCTTTGGGCCAAAATCTATGTCAGAAAGTTGAAGAAATAGTCAATGGATGGAAACGTGCGAGCGGAACCATGCACTCGCAAACTTGCATGGTTCCGCTCGGCAACTTGCATGGTTGGACTTCGCAACTTGCATGGTTCA
>CAMPAA010000055.1 GCA_946631345.1 uncultured Verrucomicrobiota bacterium | reverse complement strand
CTTGTTCCCAAACGTCAAATATTGTATAATATGTTATGTTTTCCTTGGGGGTATTGTGCCCCAGAACAAAGAACCAGGACGAAAATGCCATACGCGGTGATAGAAAAAGCGATTGAAAGACTTGACGAAACGCAGCAGAACACAGACGTTCTGTTCGTTCGTTTTCTGCCGTCGCAGAAAGCCGCCGCGTCTGCCGGGTGCGACGGAGCAAGGCCGCGCCGTTACGACTTCTCGCGGGCGGTCTCCGGCACGGCGGCGGGGTGCGACTGGTTCCTTACGACCGACAGGGGCATCCTTAAGCATATAAGCTCTCTGGATGGGATGCGGGTTGCGAACCCGGTTGATTTCGCAATGGAGGATGAGTCATGACGACACGAACCGATAGCGAGTTGAAGACATACTGCTTTAATGCACTTGTCGGGCTTGTGGGGCATGTGGACATGGAACGCTTCATCGCGCTGATGAACCGCGAACCACGCGATTACACCAAATGGCGTGAGACGCAATTCAATGAGGACGGGGAAAGCATCTACGAACTGGCGGAAAAGATCAGGGCATACACGCCTCATCGCCGCCGCCGTCCCGCAATGGCATGAACCAATCACAAACCGAAGAACTGCAAATGAGAGGCCGAATAAATGATCGGAAACGAGCGAATAGGTCAATATTGGGTTTCACTCTGTTACCTAAATCTTGCAGACGGCGTTGTTAGGGTCACTTGCGGTGAAGGTGACTACTGTATTGGTTACAGATTCTCACATGATGCGTTCAATTCCGAACTCAATTCTCGCAAGATATTAGACAAAGAGCAACTTCTGTCAGCATTGACGAACAAGGGTGTTTATTTTCTCGTGTTCAGAGACGAACGGGGTGCACTTTCCAATGTCTATGTTGGTAAAGCAGGTGAAAGAGCAGACGAGAAATTGGGAGTTCTCAACAGGATAAAAGAGCATTGCAGAGACAAGTATAGAGACTGGGACGAAGCGGTTGTCCTGACTTGGCGTGACAATTCTCTCAATGCAACACGGGTGTCATTTTTGGAACATGAATTTCATGACATGATAAAAAGGTTTTACGGCGAAGGCATGTTGTCCAACGACGTGACACCATCAAGTTCAACACCTGGAGAACGGGAATTGAATGACCTTGAAAAGTTTGCGAATGTTCATGCTCCACGTATGCTCGCCGCTCTCGGTTACACGTTTCTCGAAGGACGGAAACATCACCGAAAAGCACAGAGAAAGTCTGTTGTCAAAGGCAAAAAGACAGTACCGCAAAATTCTTCAAAAACTGCTTCGGCTACAAATGTATCACCGCACAAAGCCAAAGGCGAGACATTCTGGATTAGATTTAGCGATGGAACGGTTATAAGTTTGCCAAGAGCTAAGGATGTTTTTGTAAAAGCAATAGCGAAACTTGGTGTCGGCAGGGTAGCCAAATTAGGCATAAAAAGACTCCTGTCAAAAGACAAGTCAAGCTTTGGCAGCTATGTGAGCGGCATCACAGAAATCGACGGGTGGTTTCTCAACACACATTCCAGCACGCACGACAAAATACGTCGCCTACGTGAGATCGCATCGCTATTACATGTGGACGTGACGATTGGTAATGGCATAGTGTCGGGGAAAGGCGAAGAGCCAATTCAAGACTCCAAACCGGCAAAAGAATTCTGGAATGGGAAAACTCAACTCGCTAAGCTGATTGCCCGACGAGGCGGGAACGTAGGTGCCTTTGGTGGAATTCTCCAGTATTTCGCAGAGGAAGGGGCTAAAGCGCGTAAACCTTGTCCGACGAACAGCAAGTGGCGCAAACCGCTTGAAGATGCGGGCATTCAATTCGATGCAGATGGATATGTGACGGATTGGACACGTGCCAACAACCCGTTGTAATGTAACTTTCATCGTTCCCAAGAATGTTCGTCCGCAAATACACGCTCCTATTTTAGCGGTATTTCCTCCGCCGCCGCAACTCGGACAGTTTCACCTTGGGCTTCGCGGGCTTGCGCGCTTGCACGGTGCCGTCCCCGCGAGGAGGCAGCCGCACATCGACGCGGCGACCGCGAATTTCGCATGAGTCGTACGGATTGAACGGAGACGATGGAGATTGCCACGCTGAAGACTCAAATCCATGGCTATTTTACCTTGACTTCGCTGCGGCAGTGGATTACCTTGAAGTCCGTTCCGCGTCCACAGCGCGTGTAGAGCGTAAGGAGATAGGTTCCTTTGGGAACCGCTTCGTCAAAGACGACTTCGGCAACCGTGGAGTCGGATTTCAAGATGCGTCCGCACGAAACCTTGATGTAGGAGTGGCATCTGGAGCTGTCGTGCCTACGCTTCTCCAACCACACGCCCTCGTCGTCCCGTGCCGGATCGATGATGATGTCATTGCCTGAGATGGTGAGAGCATGGCCTGGCGTGACCGTTCCGTAGCGGCCAGTCTCCCTGTCGAACACGCTGTAGATGCGCAAACGGGATGTCGCTTGGGCGTTCTCGGCCACCAACCGCCGTTTCAGTCCGTTGACCAGCGCACGGCGCGCCTTCACCGCTCCACGCACGAACAGTCCGTCGGCCTCGGGATCTGCATCACGGCTCGTCAGGCCGCCGGACAGTCGCGGATAGAACGACACCAGCCCGAAGTCCAGTCGATATCCCTTGGCGAGCTGATCGAGAACGAAGCTCTCAAACCCGACGATATGCGACTTGGCCATTCCCAGCGGTTGCCCCGAATAGGAGGCCCACCGCTCGGCGATGTCGTCCATGGTCAGAACGTCAACAGGTCGCAAGGCGGCCTGAAACGTTCCGCCCATAGCCGTCGATCTTGCGACCGCCTTGATGCTTTGTCTTCTATCCATGCGCAATTTCCTTTCTTTCTGTGGCCAAGCAAACATCGCTCCGTGGCCAAACGGAGTGGAGTCTATGGCCTTAAAAATGAAATGGCGTCATTATACCACACTTCATGCGTCAATTGTATAGTGTTTTGGCGTCAATTCTATATAGTATTGACGCCAAAACATATGACTGTCCAGACACGGAAACGATTTTGTCCACAGGCGGAATCCGTTTGTCCACAGGCGGGGTTCTAAGTGTCCACACGGCAGACCGCTCTTTGACGGGCGGCGGAACGGATTTGCCACACGGCCGAAACGCCGCCGCCTCAGCGCACCTTGCACACCGGAAGAAGTTCGGCCAGCACCGGATCCTTCTCGGCTATCTCGTCTGCGGCAAGGCCCTCGATCTCGTGCGGGAACACTATCCACTCCCGGCCAACATCCTTGACGAAATAGTCGGGCCTCATGTCCGTGACGTTCTTCTCCGGCTTCCAGTACACGCACGCGAGTCGCATCTCGGCGCCGATGGCATCCATGCGCGCCTTTACTGCGGCGGCGGTTTTGCCGGTGTCGAACACGTCATCGACCACAAGCACCCTGTCGCCCTCGCGGAACATCCCGAACACGGCATCGCCATGGGTGAACTCCACCTCCCCGGCGTTCTCGCCGATGCCGGTGTAGCTCGCGCACTTCAGCGGGATGTGGCGGATTTCCCACCCCGTCGCCTTGAGAAATTCGTGGATGGCCACGGCGACCGGCGCGCCACCGCGCCACAGGCCGACAAGGAAGTCCGGCCGCCAGTCGCCAGCGCGGACGCAGGCCGCCAGCCGCCAGCTGTCGCGGAGATACTCCGTGGCGCCTATGTAGCGCTTTCCGCTCATGCCTTGCCCTTGAGGTCGTTCCTGAAGTCGGCGACCGCCTTGCGGGAGCGCGCCTTCATGAATATCCTGAGCGGCGCGCCCTCCAGTCCGAACCTGGCCCGTATCGCCTTCTCTATGTAGGAACGGTAGGCCGGAACAACCAGCTTTGGATCGTTCACGAAAAGCCGCACTGTCAGCGGGTCTGTGCCAACCTGCAGGCCGTAGTACACCTTGAGCCGCTTGCCGTTGCGCATCGGCGCGAGAGTCTTCTTTGTCGCAACCTCTATCGTACGGTTGAGAACGCCCGTAGGCATCTGGGTCTTTACGCTGGAGGCGACGGCGTCTATCGCGTCAACCGTGCGCCTGATGTTGTAGCCGGATTTCGCAGAGCAGTACACGATAGGCGCGAACGAGAGGAACGGCATCATCTGGCGGATGACCCCGGTCGCCTCCTTCTCGACAATCCCCTTCTCCATCGCGAGATCCCACTTGTTCATTAGGATTACGCAGGCCTTTTGCGCGTCTATGATCTTGCCTGCGATGCGCATGTCCTGCCGGGTTGGGCCGATCTCGCTCTCCATCGTGAGCAGCACCACATCCGCCTCCTCGATGGCCTTTTCGCTGCGGAAGAGGGAGAAGTTGTCCACGCTGGTCTTTGACATCTGGGTGTGGCTCTTGATCCCCGCCGTGTCCACAAGCGTGTAGTGTCGGGCGGTAGGGCCTTCTCCGATGGTGAACGGCACGTCCACCGCATCGCGCGTAGTGCCAGGGATGTCGGAGACGATCACGCGCTCCGCGTTCAGCAGGCGGTTTATGTACGAGCTTTTGCCGGCGTTCGGGCGGCCCACCACAGCCACGCGCAGCGGCTTGGAGACCGTTGTCTCCTCCTGCGGCGGCAAGGCCGCGACAATGCGCTCCACAAGCGCATGCATCCCGCGTCCATGCTCGGCGGACACCGGAAACACCTCCATGCCGAACCGCACAAAGTCGTCCGCCTTGTAGTCGTCCTCTGCGCGGTCGCACTTGTTCGCGGCTATCACAGTTGGGCATCCGGACTCCCTGACGCGCTTTAGAACCTCCTCGTCGAGCGGCGTGATGCCGCTGCGCACATCCACGACAACGACGCACAGGTCGGAATCGCCGACCGCAAGCGCCGCCTGAGCGCGCGTCTCCTCTGCAAGAGGATCCTGCGAGCCGGGCGTCCGGTCGAACGCTATGCCGCCGGTGTCGACAAGCATGAAACGCTTGTCGAGCACGGTAACTTCGCGCGCCACGCGGTCACGCGTGACCCCCGGCTGGTCGAAAACGATGGCGATGCGTTCGCGCGCTATGCGGTTGAACAGCGCCGACTTGCCCACGTTGGGGCGCCCTACGATTGATACAGTTGCCATGGCTGATGCTTCATCCCAAAAATCAGCCGTATTATACCACATCAGGCCTGCGTCAGCAGGTTGTGGCGGTACAGGTGGCGAACAGCGTCGCAGTCCTGCGTATGGCCGGCGCGGAACGAGACCACCGTTCCCACGAATCGGTCTGGGCCTGTGAGCGAAAGCGCCGCAAGGAGGTCCAGCGTCGCGCGATGCCACACCGGCTCCAGGAAGCGATCCGTGCCTTCAAGCGGGAAGCGCGGCGCGCCGTACCACCGACGGCGGCCATGGATTAGGATGTTGTTCTTGTTGTAGCCGAGGTGGCGCGTATCCGCAAAGAGCCACCCGACCGTCTTGGCCAGCTGGTACTGGCGGTGCGTTGCGTTCGTGCGCGCGAACGCTCCGTAGCGGAAGGTCTCCGGCGTGACGTCGAACACCACCCTCTGGTCGCCGATTATCGTGCGCCAGCTGATTGCCACGTCAAGCCGCAGCCTTCGCGAACCGTCATCCGGCAGGAACATCAGGAAGTCCCCGCGATTCCCCGCGAATGCCAGAGGCTCCTTGACCGTCACATATGTCGCCGGCTGGCTGGTTTCAACAATTCCAGCCTTCTCGACCGCCTCTACGAGCGGCACCGACGAATCGTCGAAGAGCGGCGGATCTCCGGAATTGGTGAGCAGCACCATGTTGTCCAGGCCAAGCCCGGCCTTGAGCGCGATTATGTGCTCAACCATCCGCAAGTAGTTGTGGGGCGATCCGCTGCGCAGCACGAGGTTGCGCGCGCTGGTCCACAGGTTTGCGATGTCAACTGCGGTGTCAAGCTGCTCCGGCAGATCCGTGCGGCGTATCCACCATCCCGGCCGATCGGACGGCGCGAAGGTGATTGTGCGGCGCTCGCTGCCACGGAACGTGCCAACGCCGGACACGCTCTGCCGAGCGGACAGCGTAGTGCGGTTCGCGCGCCAGCCTGATGCATCGGCTAGCCTGATGTCGTCCACCGGCTGCGCGTCGAACCGCCGCCGCGCGGCGGCGAACGCAGCGGCGTCGCCTACGGCAAGCCGGCATTCCGGATACTTGAAGCTGGCATCCATCTCGCCTAACGACGACATCCGAGGCAGATTACCGCCTTTTCCGCTTGTCCTTCTTCTCGGGCGGAGGATTCTCGATGTACTTGCGCATGTCCTTAGACATGTCGATATCCACCCCGTAGGCCTGCGCCGCAGACTGCAGACCCTGGAGATAGGCTCCGTAGTATTCGGAATCCGGACGGGGCGGGCGCGGCATGTCAACGGGCTTGATCTTCGCGGTCTTGGCGTCGGGCGTGACCATGCCGAACAGCGGCAGACGGCGGATGGCGACCATGTCAGGCGGCGCGATCACGTCAAGAAGCGCCCGCTCGTCGTCAGAGAGCTTTTCGTAAAGGGCCTTGGGCGTCTTGCCGTCAGCCTCTTTCTCCTTCTTGCTGACATCCACCTTCATCGTATACACAAAGAAGCCCTTGGTCGCCAGCTCCTTGAAGAACTTGTGGTTCATCACCTTCTTGACGATCTGCTCCATCGGGGAACCCTTCCCCACCACGGCCACGAAGATCGGCGCATCGTACTTCTCAGCCTCTTTCGTCGCCGCCTTCAGCGATGTGAAATACTTGGCGGAAGAAGGCATTTTCTTCTTCTCCTTGACCTCTGACTCCTCGGCGAAAGCCGCCGTAAACGCAAACGCAGACGCCATGAGCGCCGCGACCAATCCTTTCATGTTCATCATTGCTTCCTTTCTGCAAGACGGCGCGCCAGCACCGGCAATCCCGGATCCCGCGCACCAGCCGTTACTATTGCGCCGAACGCCGGCACCTGCGCCTTCAGAAGCCGCAAGGCCTCATCCGGATTCCCAATAAAAACAGACCCCTTCACCATGTCGGCCAGCCGATCGGAATTGACGCTCCGGTCCGCGGTGCCGCCGGCGTCGTAAACCGGCAGGAGCAGCAGCCGATCCTGAGGCCGCAGCGTGGCGGCGAACATTGCCGCCAGCGCATCCATCATCTTCCGTAGCGGTCCGTAGCCATGCGGCCTCCAGACCACCGCCACGCCCTTTTCATGGCGTTCCTGTAGCGTGGTGAGCATCGCATGGAGCTTCTCCGGGTTGTGCGCATAGTCGTCGTACACCTCCGCGCCGGCGCATGAACCGATGCGCTGCATCCGCCGCTCAACGCCAGGGAAGTCCGCCAGCGCCGCGCGAGCCTTCCCCTCGTCCGCCCCCAGCGCAAGCGCCATCGCGAGCGCCAAACCTGCGTTCTGGCGGTTGTGTGCGCCCGGCAGGGAAGATTCCGCCTCATAGCGGGCGCTCCGCCCATCGATCACCGGCCCCGGCACATCCTTGATGAAAGCGTCAAAGACGGAATCCATCTCCTCCTTGGAGTAATGGTCCGCGCTCGCGTTCGTGATGATGGCGGCGTATGGCCGGAACGCCGTAAGAGACCTGTCGGACTCGTCAACCTCGGCCACGGCATATCCGCCCCTGCCTGGCAGAACCGAGCCGTCCCAGCCCACGACCGCCGCGCCATTCACCGCAAACGGATCGAACCCGCATGAGGCAAGCGTGTGCGCCAGCATTGCCGTAACCGTCGATTTGCCGCAGGTGCCTGCCACCGCCACAAGCTTGAACGCCGAAAGCGCCTCGGCAAGCGCCGCCGCACGATGCACGACGGGAATATTCAGGGCCTTCGCCCGCGCAAGCCCGGGATTGTCGGCCTCAATCGCAGTGGATACGACAACCCGGTCTACCGATGCATCCACGCCGCTCCCGTCATCCGGGAATATCCTTACGCCTCCATCCGCAAGACGAAGCAGGTTCGGCGGCCAGAATGCTCGATCGGTCGATCCGACCATCCGGTCTGCACCCGAAACGGAATGGCCGAGCGAGATGAGCGCCTGCGCGAGCGCGCTCATCCCGACTCCACCTATGCCGATCAGGTGATCCATTGCGCCACTTTACTTTCCAATGCCCTTGAAGAGGTTCTTGACGCCATCTGTCGCGGCTTTCGCGCCGTCGCCTATCGCTCCGGCTGCCGCCTTTGCGCCATCGCTAACCGCACCGACCGCCGCTTTCGCGCCATCTCCAACCGCGCTGGTCGCACTCTTCGTCGCGTCAACTGCGCCGGATGCCACGCTCTTTGTCGCGTCAGCCGCGCCGGATGCCACGCTCTTCGTCGCGTCGACAGTGGCGCTGGCTGCGGATTTCGCGCCATTGCCAGTCGCCGATGCCGCGCCGCCCAGTGCGTCGGTAAGGCCCTTCGTGCCCTTGCTCAAGGTATCCGATACGTTCTTCGTCCCGGCGCCCAGAGCATCGGTCAGACCTTTGGCTCCATCGCCGAGAATGCCGCCCAGCGCACCAAGACCGTCGCCTACGGAGCTCATGCCCTTGATGAATGCGTCGGAGATCACCTTCCACGTATCCTCGAACGATGCGCCGCCCGTCTCCTTGCCGATGTCCTTCAACTCGATGGTCAGGATCGGAAGCGGAGGAATCATGTCGCTCTCCATGAGCTTGACCTTCGTGCCGGAAACCTTCAGGTGATCGATCAGGACCTTCATCTTGGAAGGCTCCTTGGGCTCCTTCGCCTCCTTTTCCTTCTTCGGCCCCATCGCCTTTTCGACGTTTGCGAGAATCACGTCGATGTTGTTGGAGCCGCCGTGGGAGTAGTAGCTCGCGAACGGGTCAACGATGGTCACATCCTTGATGTGCAGCTTGTCCGACAGCAGTTCCGTAAGCGCAATGTCCACGGAGATAGACGTGACCGAAAACGCCGGGGACTGGCCGAATCCTTCGGGGTTGGAGAGCTTGACGTCATTGATGCGCACGGCGCCCGTCCACGGGTTCACGTAGAAGCGCTCGATGTGGAACCGGGTGCCTGTCAGCTTCGGCACTACGCTGTTGGCTACGCCCGTCGAAACAGGGCTGATCCACAGAGGCAGCGTCGCCAGCAGGAGCACGGCCAGCGCAAACACTCCGACAAAACACCACAACACCAGCTTCAGGATCTTCCCGAAGAGTCCGCTTTTCTTCTTCTCGCTCATGTGACCATTCCTTTCTTTAAAGATTTCTTTTGAGATACGGCGTATGATACCATAATCCTCCCTACGGCGCCACCATTGCCCCAGCAGGTTTGCCGCCGGTACCGTTGAGGTAGAACTCCTGCCCTGTGGCGTCCATCACGCTGCGCCAAAGGTCGCTCTTTGGATGCACCTTCTGGCGTTCGATGGTGGCAAGCCTGATCGGCACAAGCGTGTTCCATTCGGCCGTCTGGCCCACAACGCAGTTGGTGCGGCCTGCCATCGCGGCGTGCACGGCGCTGCGGGCAAGCATATAGCATCGGATGGCGTCCGTCCCCTTAGCTGGCACGGAACGGATCATGTAGCTCGGGTCGAAGTACTTGACCGACGAGATTAAGCCTTTTGCCTTGAAGTGGTTTGTGATGTGCCGCTTCAGGAACTCTCCGATGTCCTTCTTCAGCACGTTGCCAGAGGCGTCCACTCCGGCGGACTCACCCTCGATGAGCCGCTGACCCGCACCCTCTGCGACTACGACCACCGTGTGGGTCTTTCCGCTTGCGAAGCGGCGCTCGAGCGCCGCCAGCAGGCTCTCTGTGGTGAAGTCGATCTCCGGGATGAGGCAGAAGTTGACCACCGGGTTCGCTATCGTCGCGTAGGCGGTTATGAAGCCGGAGTCACGGCCCATGAGCTTGACCAGCCCCACGCCGTTGAACGTACCCTTCGCCTCCATGTGGGCGTTGCGGATCACGGCTGTCGCCTCGGCCACCGCCGTCTCGAATCCGAACGAGCGCCCGACGAACTGCAGGTCGTTGTCGATGGTCTTCGGAACACCCACCACCGAAATCTTGAGCCCACGCTTGAGGCACTCCTCCGCCACGTCGCGCGCGCAGCGTAGCGATCCGTCGCCTCCGATGACGAACAGCACGTTGATGTTCATCCGTACGAGGGTGTCCACGATCTCGTCGGTCGGCTGCTGCCCTCGCGACGAGCCGAGAACGGTGCCGCCGAGCTCGTGGATCGTATCCACCACCTCGGGATCGAGCATCATAGGCTCGTATCCGAACTTTGGTATCAGCCCGGCGAAGCCGAACCTGATGCCGTAGATGGTCTTGATGCCGTAGTCGAAGGTGAGAATCTCGACAAGGCCCTTTATCACGTTGTTGAGCCCCGGGCAGAGGCCACCCGCAGTCAGGATGCCCACGCGCGTCCAGCTCGGGTCATGGTATATCTTCGCGTGAGGGCCAGCGCGCTCGAAGCTCGGCTCGCGCCCCATCTTCTCGGTCAGGTACCGCACCAGATTGCAGTTCTCCGTCACGAGAATGCGCTCGCCGTCGTCCACGAACTCGTGGCGGCGCACGGGCGACGGTATCTTGCACTCGCCCAGGCACGGAACATCCTGCAGGTAGTCATCGGGGTTTGCCAATATCTTTTCAAGCGTTGAGGACATCGTTTAGCTCCAAAGCAAAGTCACAGAAAACTCCCGAGGGCGAGAAAAAGAGCCCCCGCCGCGAGCGAAAGCCAGCCGGTCGCCGCCGTCCGCGCCGGCGATGCCGCCAGCCACGCTATCACCTGGCGTATGCGCCATGGGTAGAACATGCCGAACATACCTGCGGTGGCACAGAAATAGGCGAACACCACGAGCGCAAGCCGCCATCTGGTCGGCTCCAGCCGTATAACCGGGAACAACTCGGCCGGGAACAGCATGAATATCGCCGCAACGCCGCGTATCGGAAGGAGGTTCGCCATCCACCAGCATGTCAGCACGGTCAAGACTATCGCCAGTATCCACAGCTCGAACGGGAACGCCTTCAGGAACCGGTCGAACACCTCGATGCCGATGGTGTCGAGCTCGTACGCCGTCCAGAGCCAAGCCACCGCGCAGAGTACGTTGCCGGCGGCGCGGTTGCGCGGAAAGGCTACGAGCGCCTGCGCCGCGCGGGATGGCTGAAGCGCGGCGAACAGCCCATATGCGGCCAATGGAACACCAAGAGCGAAAAACCAGTAAATCATGTGTCCTCTATTATATCAAATCGCCGTCCGTGAGACAATCGCCAAACGTCATCGAACCGAGTAGCGGGTGGCCTTCATGAGGTTCTTCCAGAGCTCGGAGGGGCTCGTGGAACTCTTCACGAGAGCAAGGTTCTCCTTCTTCTTGAAGGTGTCGCAGAGGGTCGCGACAAGCCGCAGATAGAACGCGCTGACAGCAACCGGGATGACGCTGAAGATGACAACATGCACTTTGGTGCCGTCAGAATCCCATTTGATGCCATCCCTTGAAAGACCGACAGCAAGCGTAAGGCCGCCGCCCTCCACGCCGCGCACGTGCGGGAACGCCAGACCGTCACCCATTGCGGTGGAGAGCATGCTCTCCCGCTCCATGGCCGACTTCACTAGCGATTCGGGATTGGATACGAACCTGTTGTCAGACATCGCCTTCGCCAGCTCCGCAATCGCATCCTTTGGCGTCGCCGCGATTAGCGAGGCGATCATCAGCTCCTCGGCAGAGAAGCGGCTTATGCCTGTCTTGCGGGGTTCGCCGCGCAACGGCTTGCCGCCGGTGTACTTCGGCGCATCCTCCTCGGCGTTGAACAGCATCCGTCCGCACGATGAGCAGGTCTGGATAGTCTTCGCCATCCTCACCTGCTGCACCTGGGAGATCGGAAGCTGCATCCCGCACACTGCGCAGCATCCGTTGGACATCGGCGACATCACGATATGGTCTTTCTTGTAGAGGCGCTCGTATAGCGCCTTGGGCTGGGGATCGAGCTTCTCCACAAGCGCGTCGATGGAGTCCGACAGCGCATCCATGTGGGATCCGTCACCCGTCTGGTGATGTTCGTCGCGCGTCAGCACGAGTTCCTGGAGCTGGTTTAGCAGGTTGATTTGGTTCTTCATAAGTTGACTCATGTTTGATGTTCTGTGACGGGGCGCGTCATTGTGCCGCCCCCTGCATGTAAGAATCCGCGATGGCCCCCACCATCTTAACGAAGGTCGAGTGCGCCGCGAAGAAGCCTTCCGAGAACCGGCCGGTCTGGACAAGCCCCACCCCCGTGAGCAGGCCCACCGCAACGGCGCCCTTGACCATTCCCACCAGCGCCCCCGCGATGGCGTCCATGGGCTGAGGCACGAGAAACGACACGAACTTCGCGACGATCCGCCGCACAAGACCGAAAACGACAAGCGCCGCAACGAAGTCAGCCACCGCCGCCGTCCCCTGCTGCGCTGCCTCGCCCGTCACCCAGTTGCCGGCCGTGACTGCACCCCTTATGGGGGCAAACAGGAAATAGCCTGCGGCAAGGGCGGCGGCAAGCCCCGCAAGCGATCCGAGCTGCCCGGAAAAGCCCCGGAAAAGCCCGGCCACCATGAAGAATGCCGTCACGGCAAACAGCACCCAATCTAATACCGTCAGATTCACTTCAGGCCTAAAGTTCCTTGAGATAGGCATCATAGAGGTTCGCCTCCGCCGGGCGTCCGAGGCGGCGGAGCGTCTGCACGTAGAGCGTAAGAGACACCTTGTTCTCCGGGTCGTGCGCCAGCGCCTGGCTGAGGAACTTCGCCGCGCGCATCGGCTTGTTGTGCCCAAGGGCGGCGCGGGCGGCGGTGCGGTACGTTTCCTGCGAGTTGGGCCGCTGGTCGATCGCGTCCTGGAACGCATCCAGCGCTTTCATCACATCGGTATCCGTCCTGGCAGACGCGATGAGGGCCTTCGCGTGGTTCCAGGCCGCGGCATACGAGAGCGGGTCCTTCGCGTACGCCTCCGCGAACTTTGCAGCGGACTTCTTGGCGGACTTCTTAGCCAGCGCCTCGGCTTCGGCTACGAGCTTAGCCGCCGCGCCGGGATCGCGTTTCGCCGCGCCGGGCTTGGTGGCGACCTTTGCGCGGAACGCCTCGCGCAGCGCGGGCACCGTCTCGCGGGCAATTGCGCGGGCGCGGACGGGATCCTTCATGAGACGCCCTGCCATCTCGAACTGCTCGAGCGCGGCATCCTCGAACCGGTAGGTGTCGCGCGAAAGATGCCCGAGGTGGTACCAAGCCGCAGCATTGCGGCGGTCAAGCCGCACTGCGCGCCACAGGGTGAGCCGCGCCTGGTCGAAACGCATGTCGGCGATTTCCAGCACTGCGCGGGCGGCAAGCGCCTGCGAACGCAGCTCGGCCGGCAGATGTTTCGCGGCCGCAACAGCGTCGAAGTCCTTTCTGGCGCGGGCGTAGTCACGGGCGAGATAGGCGATCTGACCGTCAAGCAGCCACGCTTCGGCGCTAGAGCCGTCCACCGCCATCGCGGCCTCCACCGCCGCCTTCGCTTCGGGAAGTTCCCCGAGGTCGATATGCACGAGCGCAAGGTTTATGCGGGCGATGAAGTTCGTGGCGTTCTTCTCCGCTGCGGTGCGGAAGTTCAGCGCTGCGGCACGCAGGTCACGTGCGGCGTAGGCGGCCGCGCCCTTCTCGAAATCGGCCGCCCCATCGTCAGGCCCGCAACCGGCGAAAACGGCCAGCACGAGCACCACAAGTGCATTCTTTCTCATAAGCGCGAATTATACCACAAACCGCCGCGCAGAAACCACCCGCCCGGTGAAGTTTGTCCGAGGGGAATACTTGATGACATAATGGTTTTTGTCAAAAGCCGGCATTTGAAAAATACCCGTGTCCATGCCAGCCATGCCCGAACCGGATGGCCGCATACCCTCGGTCAAGTGGGTGTAGAGCTTATGTAAAGGGGAGTGTCAGTGCATACGGACGGATTCGGCGATACTCTCCACCGCGAGATTGGCGGTGGCGAACGCGAGCGAGAGGTTGTATCCGCCAGTGGGACCATCTATGTCGAGCACCTCTCCGGCAAAATACAGCCCCGGCACCTTGCGGGACATCATCGTGTGTGGATCCACATCGTCGAGCGAGACTCCGCCCATGGTTACGATGGCCTCCTTCACGGGACGCATCGACAGCCCGTCAACGGGCATACGTTCGCCGTCTAGCTCCAGTTCCAGCGTCCACGGCGCGGATGCGCCACGCAGATGGCGCGCCACCCAGCGCGTGCAGTTGTATACGGCGGCGCCGGAAAGTCCCCACGGTTCAACCTCCACCTCGCCATACGCACGGTAGCGCACCTCGCCATCCACCACGACCGATGCGGCGGAGTTCTGCACGTAACGCGCGCCGGCACGGGACAGTATCCGGCGATCGTGCGTCGCGCAGCCCACAAGCCCGGCGCGGCAGGTTTCCACGCGGTGCCCAAGCGTCGATGCAAACGCCTGCCCGTCACCAACGCTGCCAGTCTTCGGGAACGACAGCCCGCCAGTCGCGATAAGCACGTTTCCGGCCCATACCGTAAAATGCCGCGTGGCTACTATAAAACCGTTCTTCATCGGCTGAAGCCCCGTCACCGGACAGTTCGTGAGAAGCGGGATGCCATTGTCGCGCAACAGGTCGCCGAACACATGTACCACATCGGCGGCCTTTTCGCTCGCGGGGAAGAGACATCCGTCCGAACGGCGCTTCACCGCGAGTCCGCGCGCACGGAACCCGGCCACAATCCTGGCCGGAGGGCAGCGGGTGAGCGCCGGGGCGACGAAGGTGGCGACAGGTTCGCCGATGTCAGCGAGCATCCGTTCGGCGGAGATGTCCTTTGTGAAGTTGCAGCGCCCGTTCGCCGTCATCAGAAGCTTGGATCCGATGCGCGCCTTGCGCTCTAATAGGAGGCATCCAATCCGGAGCCGCGCCGCCGTCGCCGCAGCGAACAGCCCTGCGGCTCCGCCGCCGATGATGGCCAACGGCACTGGACGGTGCGTCAATGCCGCTGCACGCTTTGCGCCATGCCTTCTTCTCTCGTCGTCTTTCATGTCGCCGTATGATATCATGCCGCCGCCTTCCGCGCAACCGGTACCGACACGGCAAAATGAAAGGGGCCGCGCTTTCACACGGCCCCTACTCTAATGGCGCCCGGACGACAAACGCCAGGCACGCCCATATCCTGCATCTCACTTGTCGTCAAGCGCAGCCACACCGGGAAGCACCTTGCCCTCGAGGAACTCAAGGGACGCGCCGCCGCCGGTAGAGATGTGGGTCATCTCCGATGCCTTGCCGCTCTTCTTCACAGCGCTCACGGAATCGCCGCCGCCGATGATCGAGACGCCGCCGTTGGCCTTGACGGTTGCGACCGCGTCGCACACGCCAAAGGTGCCCTTCGCGAGCGGAGCGAACTCGAAGCATCCCATCGGGCCGTTCCAGACGACCGTCTTCGCGCTCTTGATCGCCTCGGAGAACAGTTCGACGGACTTAGGCCCGATATCCAGCCCCATCCAACCATCCGGAATGTCGCCCTCGCATACCTTCATCTGGATGTCGGAGGCGTCCTTCTCTGCCGGGAACTTGTCGGCTATGACGTTATCGACGGGCAGAAGAAGCTTCACGCCCTTCGACTGCGCGGTCTCAAGCATCTCCTTGGCGTACGGGATCTGGTCGTCCTCACAAAGAGACGTGCCGATCTTTACGCCCTGCGCTTTCTTGAAGGTGTAGGCCATTCCGCCGGCGACAATCAAGGTATCGACCTTGTTGAGCAGGTTCTTGATCACCTTGAGCTTGTCGGACACCTTGGCACCGCCAAGGATGGCAACGAACGGACGGACAGGGTTCTCGACCGCCTCGCCGAGGAACTTCAGCTCCTTCTCGAGAAGGAAGCCGGAGACCGCCGGGCGCAG
>CAMPAA010000054.1 GCA_946631345.1 uncultured Verrucomicrobiota bacterium | reverse complement strand
ATTGTGACAATAAGCTTCTTGTTCATCATGGCTCCTTGAAGTCCGTCGGCATAGTCATCAGCCGCGCGGCGATTGTCTTCGCGAGGCGGCGATGGCCTTCCGTGTTCGGGTGGAGGTTGTCGGGGTCGGGATTCTTTTCGCTAACCGGCCCCCCGCGGCGGAAACACTTCGCGTACGCGGCGTTCATGGGATACAGCCCGCTTTCGCGATAGAGGTCGATGACGGGCACGCTCCAGATGTCCGCCGCTTCGCGCAGCGCCGCAATGTACGCGTCAACATAGTTGCCAAGCGCATTCGGGAACGACTCTTCCGGCTGCACGTTCGTGCCGCCCAGTCTCGCGAGCCCGCGATGGATGGGTGTCATTATGACAATCTGCTGGTCGGGGAAGTTCGTCTTCAGGAAGTCCATCACCGTGTTGATGCGGCCCTTGAACGTCTTCATGTCTTTTACGAGACGGTGGCGCGGCAGCTTGAGGGTCCTGCCCTTGAGATAGACCTCCTCCTCGGCCACGTCGTACCATTCGCCGAGCGGGATGCCGTTCATGTAGTCGTTCGTGCCGGCGAAGATGAGAATCGCATCGACATCGCCGCCCATCTCCTGCTTCATCTTCTGCGCCGCCTTGTACACGCGGTCCCACTGGTAGCCGCTGACAGCATAGACGTGCGGCTCCAGGCCAAGATCCTCGGCAAGATACTGCCAATATATCCGCTGCGAATGGTTCGTCTGCGCCGGATCGGTTATCGAGTCTCCGAGAAACGCGACCTTCTTCCCCGCCCACGGCGATGCGCCATGTCCCTGCGCCGTCGAAACCGCAACTGCCGCCATGGCCAGGCAGACGCCTAATCGGATTTTATCCATATTCATTCTCCTGCTGCAAAGCTCCGTCTGTATAGAATGCGCATCGACTCGTCTTCGTTCGTAAGCACAAAGGCATCGAACGTCTTGCCGCCCGGGGCGACCTTGACGACGGAATGTCCCTGCGCAGGCACGACGTCCTTCATGAACGCGCGCCCGGCATACTGATCGCGCTTGACGTCCGGCATGTGCCCGTACATGACTATGCGATCACCGGGATAGAGATTGCGCGAAGTCATGTTCACGAGGTTCGCCGACGTGATCTGGCTTGTGCCCCACACGCTCGACATGTACACCTGCGCCCTGACGGACGCGCAGAACGCCGCGCCCATCGAACTGGGGCAGGCGTGGTGGTTCGTCTTGCAGACATCCACGCGGCCTACCACCCTGCCGAGGCACGCCTCGTAGGGAGGGAAGTCGATGTCGCCGCCGAAGAAGGCGCGGAACGGCCCGTACTGGATGCGGATCGCGTTCGAAAGCGAGTTCTCGTAGATGCCGCCATTGAGGCCCGGATGGTTCCCTATGTACTCCGGCGCGAAATCTACGAGCCCGTCTGCACCGTCCCAGTAGACGGCGTTGGCGCAGATGTTGCGGATCGAGAAGGAATCGGCATAAGCCCCCTCCACATCGCGGAGAAGCGCGATCTGGTTGAGCGCCCCCACCTTGAACGGATGGGGTTCCATTCCACACCGCTTGTGCATGTGCGCAATCCACTCGCGCACCATTGCCATCGCGCGCTTGTCCGCATCGTATGCATAGACGCCGGCACGCGGCCACTGGTGGTCTAAGTAGTGGCGGATGCCGAAGTCCTCCGCAAAGAGCGCGATACCGCAGACCTTCCGTCCGTCGGGTAGCGTCTTCGCGCGGAGCGACGGCGCTCCGCAGTGGTCGCCATGCCAGTGCGACAGGAGGAAGTAGTCGATGGCGCGCTGCGGTATCAGCCTCTGCACGTATCGGCTCACCCACTCGCCGCCCAGCCTGTCCGCCGATGGACGGCGAGGGATGTCCTTGAGGTATTTCTCGCTGTACCCGTCACCGCAGTCGAGAAGCATCGTCGTTCCGTCAGGGAATATGAAGAACGTCTGCTCCCCGACGCCCGTCTGTATGAAATGGATGTCAAGCTCTCCCAGCCTCCAGCCGGGATACACGTCGCCGACGCTCGGCAAGGGTGCAGCCCCACCGGCAGCCGCCGACGGCGATGGTGCACCGTCCCCACCATCGTCGCATCCCATGATCGCACTCAGCGCAATCCCTGCGCCGATTTCGCCAATGAAGCCTTTTCTGCTAATCTTCAACCACGCCGCCCTTCCTCTGCATTCTCCAGCCCGGTGGCGCGCGGAACGTCTCTCTTCGCCCGCCGTCCGTCTTACGCCAGCCGTACGTGACTTCGCCGCCCGGGACAGGGAACGTCGCCTCGCAGTGCTCAAGGGGCACGTCCGTTTCGCGCACCGCCACGGTCTTTTCGCGCGCATCAATGCGTTCCACGCCCAGCAAGCTCCTCGCGTAGAGGACCGCCGCGTAGCTGGCGAACCCGTGGTTGCAGCTCTTCCAGTCGCTCACAAATTCCCATAGCGTCCCCGTGCGCTCGGCCATATAGGAGAAATAGCCTTTCGTCTCGGCGAGGAGCTGTCTGTCGCATCCGGCACGGGACAGAAGCTCCAGACGCAGAAAGTTGCCGATGAAGGCGTTGGCAAAAGCGATCTCGGGATGCTTCTTTGTCTCGCGCCTGTCGGGTCCAAACTCCGACAGAAGCGTGTTCCACAGCGCGGGATGGCTTTCCTTCGTCGCTACGCCGAACATGAACATGTAGTACTGGCATGTCTCCGTGCAATGTCCCGACGGCTTCAACGTTCCATCTTCCTGACGAACGGCGTTGTCGCAGAACCACTTGCCGTTCCACGACTGGCGGCGGACGGTCTCGCGCACCCTTCGCGCCTCGGCAGCGAGACCGGGCCGCCCGTACATCCTGTCCATCGCGTCGAGAACCTCCGCCCACGTCGCATTGGAGGGATAGCTCACGTCCTGCACATAGTCGTTGGCCTTGCTCCATTCGATGAACACCCACGACGGCAGTTTCTCCAAAAGCCCGTCGGAGTTGCGGTAATGCCACAGGAATTTGACAAGTTTTTCAAGCCTCGGCCTCAGCGCGTCCACCGTCGCACGGTCGCCGCTCCGCTCAAGGTATTCGCCGACCTGGATTACGAACCACATGGCCCAATTGGGGATGTATCGTCCGCTGCCATGGTCCGACGGATAGCACATCGGAAGCATTCCGTCCGGCATGTCATCGAACTTCTCGGGCAGAAGGTAGTTCTGGATGAAAAGCCGCTCAAGATCCGTTGAGCCCGCGAGAAGCGCCGCCGTCCTTCCGATAAAGAAACTGTCGCAGAGCCAGCCGGCGCGTTCGCGTCCCGGACAGTCGGTGAACACATCCACCGCGTTCTGCGCAAACGTCTCTTTCGCCGCCTTGAAGATCGCGTCTATCGCGGCATCGGACGATTTGAACGAGGCGGCGTCCGCTGCCGGAGAACGATAGGTCCGCACAAAGACATTCGACACGACGAAATCTCCCCCGGTAGGGCGGGCAGCCCCCTGCCCGCCGCCTCCGTCACCGTCAACCGTATAGACATGGATGTGTCGGAACGTATAAGGCTCGAAGGTCTCCATCCTGTACTTCCCAGGCATCATGTCGTACCGCACGGCGTTGCAGACCGTGTAGCGGATTGGGTTCACTACGCCATCCATCAGGATCTCGTCAAACGCGACGTACAGCGTGCCGGCCTTGCGGCACTCCACGTCCATCCCAATGAAGCCGGTGGTGTTTATCCCCGCATCGTACTGCACACCCTGTCCGGCAGAAACGTTGGCGGCGGTACTGGCAGGGCGGGCAGCCCCCTGCCCGCCGCATTCGCCGACGCGACGTACCGACGTACACTGAAGCTCATACCAGAGGTTCACGTCCAGCTCCTGCGGCTTGTAGCATCGAACCCAAGGCTTCGTGTCGTCGATCCACCGCGCCTTTTTGAACGTCTCCGGCTCCTTCCACGCGACTTCCGTGGCCGATATCGGCTTCAGCCCGGCGATCTTCTCGAACTTCGGATAGGGCGCGATGCGTTCGACAAGGCGCGCCTGCAGCCCTTCCGCCAGCGGCAGCTCCGCACCCGGCAGGGCGATGTTCGGCAGGGCGGCGTGACCCCACGCCGCCGCCGTCCCAAGCCTGTACGCCTCGCCGAACGCGCGCTGGTAGCTGTAGCGCGAGCACTTCGTCACTCGCGGCGTCTCGTAGGCGCGGAAGTTCCGCGTGACCACACCTGTCGCCGCCAGTACGCGATCTCCGGCGACGACCTCGGCCTGCAGGAACGGCGTCTGCATCGGGATGTAGAAAGTCCTGCAGTTGTATGCGGAGACTTCGATCACGAGGTCGTTTCGCCCCGCCTTCGCCGCAAGCGGCCACTCGTCTACGCGGAAGAACCCCTTCGCCGCGCGCGCCGGACCGTAGCCAACGAAATTCCCGTTCAGCCAAATCCGATAGACCGACGAACCAGTGATCCTCAACACCGGTCTCCGTTCCACATTCCCTGTTCCACGCTCCACATCGAACGACGCACAGAACTCCACAAAGTCGTTCATCCGCGTCTCGCGCCCCTGCGGCCAGACGCTCTTGGCCGCATTGAAAGCGGGAGGGCGCGTGTCCCCACGCGCCGCCGCCATGCAAATTACCATCGCAAGAAACATCAATCTCTTCATTTCAGCAATCCTTTGCGTTCACTGGATCCTGAACCTCGTCCGGAATTCCGCCTACGGAAATGGATTGTACAAAACCGGAATGGCGAAAACAAGCACGAACATTTCGGCAGAAATGGCTTTTCTTGTGATGAACCTTAATCACACCATGGCCTTTTTGTCACATTTAGGCAATTGTTTCTACCTTATAATCAGCATCGTGCCCTTCACATATTGGAGATACGCGCCGCTTGCCGTGTACTTGATCTTCCAGTCGCTAGGCCAGTCGGCGGGGAGCTTGAACTTGCCTATGTAGCTTGCACCGCCGCTGGTGCGGATGGAGAGTATCTGATAGCCGGTTGCGCCGGCCTTCGCGGCTCCGCGTTCAGGATCCAGCGCCGAGAAGTCGACCACCTTCAGCGTCAAGCCGGAAATGTCCTGCGTCTCTCGCTCGAAGTACAGCTTGCCACAGCCGTTCGCGTCGCCGCAGACCTCGAAGTCGCCGTTCAGGTTTGCCGGGTACTCGAACGTCAGCATGCCGGACGCGCCAGGCGCGACCGAGTTCGTGACATGGAGATTCCGGCAGTACTCAACCGTTCCATTGCCCTCGATGCGGTGCAGGGTCTGCTCGACATGCGTGTAGGTGTGGTGGTCGCTGGTGTCGTACTTGGAGAAGGAGACGTGTCCGCCATTTGTCAGGACGAGTGTGCTGGCCGGAATGGCGTTGTCCACGCGCGCCTGGATCGTGCCTGCCTCGATCCTCGTCGGTCCGTTGTAGGCCATCGCCGTACGGAGGAGCAGCACAGCGAAGCCGCGTTTCACAAGACCGCCATCGCACTCCGCGCCGCTCACGAGAGGCTTGGCAAGGGAAAGGTTCCTTTGCGTGTCAATGACCGCGCCGCCTTCTTTTACCACAAGCGTCGTGTTGGCCCAGTCCCCCTCAATTGTGCCTTTGGACCCCTGCGTAAAGCAGTCCTCCCTCGACCCAGCCCAGCGGATGCCGCCGCCATCGAAGTTAACCGTAGCCGATGAGTTGTTGTTCCAGAGTTGATAGGAGGCGAGCATGCCGCCGCTCCTCAAGTTAAGTATGGACGTGCCCCCGTTCGCCACCTGGAAATTCGTCACGCACAGCTCGCCGCCGCCAGCAATCGTCGTCGTCCCCCGCGAAGAATGTCCGTTCACGACTGTGGCGAACGGCATATCGATCTTGCCGCCGTTCGTTACTTCAAGATGTCCATAATCCCTGACGATCACGAACCTGCTTCCCTGCGCGGTCGCCAGCGTTCCGCCGCTGACGATGAGATGTCCTTTGGCGTCGTTGTAAGCGGAATTGTTTCCGCAGACATAGACCATGGCGGCATTCTCCCCGGTTGCCGACGCAATCGACGACGCGACCCGTGTGACGCCGCTCGTCACCTCGAGGCAACCGCCCACGCGCAGCCGCCCTACGTCGTTCGTACGCCCCTCGCCGGGCCCGACGACGACCGTGCCGTTCCAGCCGCTGTGCTCCTTGGCCGTGAAATAGACGTCAAGACAGGTGTTGGTTGGATAGTCAAGCCCGCCGACAGCCTCGCCCCTGATTTCGCCGCCGATGACGAGACGCCCCTGCGTGCCGAGCAGCATCTGTCCGCCGTTCGGGATGAAGACGGTGCGGTTCCGGTGGATCGCCGTCGTGTTATTGCCGCTGAAGAGCATGTGCTTCTTGCCTGTCACCCAGATGTTGGTTGTCGGCGCCGCCGGAACGGCGCCAAGCGCCGCGTCGCCGCCGTACGACGCCGACAGCGCAAGCGTGGCGTTGTTGTCCGATTCAAGATACGTGCCACCGTTGTATGTGGAGTTGCCCGTGTACCAGAACAGCGTCCCGCTACCGGAGATGTGCGCGCCACCATCCTTCGCCGCGCCGCTGACAAAAGGGACATGCACATAGTTATCGCCCGCGGTGTTGAGATGGAAGCCGCCTTCGCGGACTGTCGGCGTGATGTCCAAGTTCTTCCACGGTATGCGGACGGTATCTTCCTGAAAGAGCCATGTCGATTGGGTCGAAGTCGCCGCTTCCGTGGTGTAGAGCGTTCCGCCGTCGAAATTGATGCGCCCGTAGCGGTGCTTGTCCGAATCGCACCAGAACCGCTTTAAATAGAGTTTCCCGCCGCGGTTCAGATCGACGCTTACGGTCTCCTTCCGGCTTGATTCATAAGTACCGCTCGGACGTATGATGTTGGCTTTCAGCACACCGCCATCCGCAATGACAATGCGACTTTCACCCGTGTTCTTTTCGTAGTGGGCGTTGATAATGTCTCCACTAATGCCAGTCGCGTCGAACGTCGCATTGGTGACGAGGAACGTCCCATTGTTGATCATGACGAATTTGCCGGACGACGCCGTAACGGTAGCGCCGCCGTCGATGATCGTGCTGCCCGCGTCCTGCGCGAACAGGGCGCTGTCAGATCCCGTTCCCGTGGCAGACGAATCACTGATCGACGCCGAACCGCCGTTGAACTTCACCGTGCCGGCGGAGACCTTCACGCTCTTCAATGACGTCGTGCCGATTATCTCAAGCGTACCGTCGCCGGTCTTCACCGTGCGCGAAGTCTCCATCGCGCTGCTGAGAGACGTTGTCGTGCCGGACGGAACGTCGTAAGTCGTTCCCGTAGCAACGTGTGCCGCAGCGGCGATGGTTGCCGCAGCAATGATGATGCATGTTGTTTTCATAGTCGTCTTTACTCCTTTCAACCTTTCAACTTTTCAACTTTCAAACGTGAACTTCTCCCACGGGATGTTCACGGGCTTCTTCTCGGTGAGAATCTCGTCGATGTGCATGAGGAGCGGGAAGTCGGCGGAGTTGAGCCGCCCTGCCGCGCACAGCGTCTTCACGGCACGCGCGACGCGCACTGCCACCACGAGCGATTCGAGCGTCACGCCCTTCAGCTCCGCCTTCGCCTCGTCGATGTCCATGCCGCGCCCGAGCAGGATGCCGACAAGGCGCGTCCTGCCGCCGTAGACCGTCACGTACAGGTCGCCGGCACCGACACAGAGATTATCGAGCGTGCCTGCGCCTTGGAGATCAAGCAGCTTCTTCATCTCCTTCACCGCCTGACCGAACACCGCCGCCTGCGAGTTGAAGTGCAGCTCGGAGTCGAGCCCGAACGCCTTCTGGTTGAGCCCGATGGTGAGCGCGATACCGAGCGCGTAGCCGTTCTTGAGCGCGACCGCGCTCTCGATGCCGGTCACGTCCGTAGAGAGCGAGATGTGGTAGTAGTCCGTCGCCATCGCCCTCTTCAGCATCCTTAGCGTCTCGATGTCCTTGCCGCAGAACGCCACCTCCGTCTGGTCATGCGCCACCAGCTCATAGCTCGTGCAGGGCCCGCCGATTGCGCAGACCGTACGCGTGATACCCTTTTCGGCAAGGCGCGCCTCCCAGACCGCCGGATACGTGAGCAGCTTGCCGTCCGGCGTATCCATGAGACCCTTCGTCACAGAAAGCACAGGCAGCTCGGGCGGCAGTTTCGGCAGCACCTCCTCGCCGAACCAATCGACGCCGAAGCTCGACACGCCGCCGATAACGAAATCGGCACCCTTGATCGCTTCGCCCATCTCCTCTATCTGATAGAACTCGCACCCTTCCGGGAAAGACGGGATGCCATTCGGGAAGTGCTTGGCGAACTTCGGGTGCCGATTCGACCTGCGGCATTCGTCGATTATGTCGCGGTCGAGTGGTGTGCCCACAAGCCGCACCGTGTTTCCGTTCTCGCGGGCCGGAAACGCCAGAGCGCTTCCCATCATGCCCGATCCTATTATTGCTACCGTTGCCATGTTGTCGATCCTCCTTCTCTTGAAAATAAAATGCGCGATATCCGGCAGCCGTCTGGCATCACGGTGCGACAAACCGCACCGACCTGCGCCGACAATCCGCCAAACGCCATACAAGATACCAAACCCCCATGCCGCACGCAACCGGGATTACTTGTAAAGTTGAATCGCATACTTACATGATCGGATCAGGCGAATTTGACCCGGCGCCGGCCGCTGTGGTACAATACTCCGCATGAAACGACGCAACGTCCTCATACTCGTAACCCCTGCCTACCATCCCCGGCTCGCCGGCATAGCGCGCTATGCGCGGCAGCATGGCTGGCAGTTGACGATTCTCGATCGCATCGCCAGGCAGCCCAAGGGCTGGAAAGGCGATGGCGTTCTCGTAACGCTGCGCGACAATCCGGAGATGGTGGCGTTCGTAAAGTCACTGCGAAGCCGGAAGATACCGGTCGTCGACCTCACCTTCAACCATCCAGAGCTGCGCATCCCACGCGTAAGCGGCGACCATTTCTCCATGGGCTGGCTTGCCAGGCGGCATTTCGAGGAACGCAACTTCCGGCACTTCGCCTGGTTCTCAACCAACTGGCTCAACATCCACAAACTCCGCTACGACGGATTCGCCCGTTCCCAAACTCTCAGCCCTCATCCATTTCGGTGGGTGTTCTGCGAAGAGGCTCCGCAGGAACGTCTCGACGACTTCGCATGGTTCGACCGCTGGCTCGGCGAAAAGCTGAGGACAGCCCCCAAGCCCCTCGCCCTGCTCGCCTACGACGACGCGGATGCCGCCCGCGCGCTCGGCGCCTGCCTCGCGGCAGGCCTCTCCGTGCCAGAGGATGTCGCCATAATCGGTATCGGCGGGGATAGACTCATATGCGAGAACCAGCCCGTGCCGATCTCCTCCATTGAGCATGATCAGGGGCGCACCGGCTACGAAGGCGCAGAGCTGCTCGACCGCCTGATGGATGGCGACGCCCCTCCGCGCGCACCGATGCTGATTCCACCGAGAGGCATAACCGTGCGCGCTTCGACCGACTTCATCGCCGCTGCAAGTCCGGTAGTCCGCAAGGCGCTTGAACACATCCGGCAGAATCTCGGCAAGCCTTCCGGCCTGGAGCAGATTGCCGCCGTCGTGGGCGTTTCGAGGGCGACCGTCTCGCGCCTCTTCGAACAGGAGCTCGGCCGCTCCGTCGGCGCGGAGATTCTGCGGCAGCGAATTGAACTCGCCAAAAGGCTTCTCAAGGGCGATGCGCTGTCCATATCGGAAATCGCCTTCCGCACCGGATTCTGCAACCCCGCCTACTTCACTAACACATTCAGGCGAACGACCGGGAAAACGCCAAAGGCGTGGCGCGCTGCCGCATCATAGAGCTATGCCATGGTGGCACAGATGCATTGGGCATGTTGCGCCGTATCCTTTCGCCAGTTCGAGATAGCGCCGCGCGACGGCTGTGATGCCAGCGGCATGGCGGTAGTTTCCGCGCGCGATGCTGCGCATCCACCCAAGCGCCCAACGCGGCGCAACACGCTCGAACGTCTCAGGCCAGGCATCCATTATGTCCACGATGTATTTCGCGCCGGTTCGCCCGCACAGCCGCCGCACCTCGCGCCCTATGAACAGCGGCGGACTCGACACCACTATCAGGTCAGGCTGCGGCTCGGCCGCCGCCCGCACCGCCCAGTTGCGCGCAAAGCGCCAATGGCTCCATATCCGGCTGAGACAGATGTTGCGGCGGTAGCCCGGCACGTGGATGTAGGCCACGGCGAACTGCTGCGCAACCCCGCGATCTCCGTCCAGTCTGCGTCTCGCCTTGTTCGCATGGCTCCAGTCCTGCGTCCAGAGCGTGACCGAATGACCGGCTCGCGCGAAAGCCTCGGCCATCAGCCAGTACCGTTGCGGACGGTAGCCCTCGACGGGAAGGTTGTCGAACGGATTTACGATCCATACGTTCATGTTCTCTCCCTTTCGCCTCCACCCGCGACATTCGCCCTGAAGTATGCGATCGCGCCGTCCACGTCCGAGAATGCTCCGTCCAGCTGAGCCTCGAACACCGCGTTGAGCCACTTCCCGAACTGCCCGGACGGCCTGTAGCCCATGGCGATGAGGTGCCTCCCCATGAGAATCGGCTTCGGTGCCTCCGCTGCGATGCGCAGGCGTTCGGCGCGCTCCTCCAGCCACCTGAGGTCCTCGCCGGCGGAAGTGCCGCCCAGCCTATCCGGCAGACGGCCTTCGTCATCCGCGTGGGCCACCCTGAGCAGGCGGTCGATGCGCACGACCTTAAGCGCCAACCGCCGGATTGCGCTGTCGCCCGCTCCGGCCTTCCACAGCGCGAAGGGCTGCATGTGGCACTGCACCAGCGGCGGCACCTCCTTCAGGATGCGCTCCTCGTTCGTGAGGCGGCGGAGAAATGAGAGTGTCGGCGCAACGCCGGCCTCGTCGTGACCGAGCGAGCGTATGTGGCCGCGCTCGAACCTCGTTGTGGAAGGCTTGCCGAAATCGTGGCAGAGCACGGCAAGCCCCACGACAAGATCCTCATGAGGATCGCCTGTGCGGTGGCGCGCAAACGCATCAAGGCAGAGGCACGTGTGGTTCCACACGTCGCCCTCAGGATGCCACTGCGGATCCTGTCCGCACCCGATGAGGGCCGCCAGCTCAGGAAAGTAGCGCACCCAGCCCGTATCGCGCAGGAACGCCAGCCCGCGCCCGATATCCACGCCCTTCCTGAGCAGCTTAGCCCACTCCTCAAACAGCCGTTCAGGCGGAAGATCCTCCATGGTTACGGTACGGCAGAGCTCCACCGTCTCGGGCGCAGGCTGCAGACCAAACCGCGCAACGAACTGCATCCCTCGCAGCACGCGCAGTGGGTCCTCCACAAACTTTCCGGATACGTGCCTCAGCACACGGCGGCGAAGATCCTCCACGCCGCCGAAAGGATCCTCCACCCGCCCGTTGAGAGGGTCGCAGTAGATCGCGTTGACGGTGAAGTCGCGCCGACTCGCCGCCTCCTTGACCGAAAGGCCGGGATCGGCGTCGATGAAGAAGCCCTTGTGCCCGATGCCGCGCTTCGACTCACGCCGCGGCAGGGATACGTCGATGTCGAGATGCTTGATCTTGAGAACGCCAAACGACACCCCGCACGGGTCGAACGCGAAACGGGGAGCAAGCGTATCCTGCAGCTTCTGCGGTCCGATGCCGAACACCTCCACGTCAACATCCTTGACCTCGGCACCGCCTGCAAGCATGTCTCGAACCGCGCCGCCGACCATGAGCGCGCGTCCGCCCGCCGACCGAGCCAACCCAGCGATGGATAGCACCGCCTCCCGGAGTTCGGACCTGAGTGCAGTCATGTCAAGCTTGCCGTCCATAGTTACACCTCGCCCCCGTCTGCGCCGAGCCGCCGCACAGCGCCGCCAAAAGCAGGCACGATGCAATGTCCTTTGTCATGCCGCAATTATATCACAAAACCATCGACGGCGGACGGCTACCGTATCACCAGTGTCGTGCCAAACGGAGCCTTGCGACCCACAACGGCGAACGCCACAAGCTACACGGATATGGCAGTGGCAGACGAGATTATTGCCTTTGGCGCACATCATCCCCAATGCCGGAATCTATGAATTTCTTGGGCTATTCGGATTTCTGTCAGCCCGCGATGCGGCTCCAGGCGACAGCCAGGACGGCGGAGGCGGCATATCCCATGAGCGCAAACCACAGGATGCGATCCGTGAGAAGCACCCGTTCCGGGCGGTCGCCGCCGCCTTCGCGGTACACGAGCAGCAGATAGCGCCCTATGCCGAATGCCACGAACAGCGAGGACCACACAAGCAGCGGGAAACGGTGCCCCATCGCCGACCGAAGCGTGTAGCACACGTACTCCACTACCGACAGCACCGCAGTCATGCAGATGAGCAGGTTCAAGATGCCCTTGCGGTATCCGGCGAGGGCCTTGCGGGTATCGGCATGGTAAATAAGCTCGTGGTGCCGCTTGGAAAACGCAAGGAACAGCGACAGGGTGAATGCGCAGACGAGCAGCCACCGAGAAATGTAGGCATCGATCACCGCCGCCCCTGCGACGGCCCTCAGCACGAATCCGAATGCTATCACGAACACGTCCACGTACGGGATGTGCTTGAGGAAGCCGGAATAGAAGCACTGCATCACCGAGTAGAGCATTATCGTGCCGAAGGCGATAGTGCGCCCGGGATAGACCATGACAACGCAAGACGGAAACATCACCCCACACGCGAACAGCACTAGCGCCGCCTTAACTGCGGCTATCTTCGATATGAGATCCGCTGCGACAGGGCGGAGCCGCTTCTGGGGGTGGAGTCTGTCGGCATCGTAGTCGGACACGTCGTTTAGCAGGTAGAACGCACTCGACACGAGGCAGAACGCCGCCGTCATGCCGACGGCCATCATGAACGACCCGAATCCGCGCGCCAGTTCCTTCTGCGAAGCGTCGGCAACCGAGAAGAACCATGCCAGCATCACCGCCGCGTTCTTGGTCCACTGGTTTACCCTGAGGGCCTTGAGCCAAACTGACACCATGCCCGTCATCCTTTTCGCGCCGTTGTGTCGCCACCGATGCCTGCGTCCCTTGAGAAGCGCAGCCTGAACACCATCTTCAGCGTCTCCGACGCGATAGAGCCGCTAATCTTCGAATAGCCTGCCCGCCGCTCCGTGAACGTGATCGGCATCTCGACTATCTTTAGGCCCGCGCGCGCCATGCGGAAGTTCATCTCCATCTGGAACGAGTATCCGAACGACCTGATCGCCGAGAAGTCGCCGAGCATCTCCAGCGCGCGGCGGCGAAAGCACTTGAACCCGCCGGTGGGATCCTTCACGGGCACGCCGAGAACCATCCGGATGAACAGCCCGCCGAACCTGGATATGAACCAGCGCTTGAACGGCCATCCAACGCAACGACCGCCCTTCACGTACCGCGAGCCGATGATGACATCCGGCGCATCCGCCGACGCCATCGCCGAAAGCATCCGCTGCACGTCCTTGGGGTCGTGCGAGAAATCGCAGTCCATCTCGATTACGTGTGTAGCGCCCATGCGCAGAGCCTCGGCGAACCCCGCGACGTAGGCACGGCCAAGCCCCTCCTTCCTCTTACGGTGCATAACGCGTATGCGAGGCTCCTTCGCGCACAGGCCGTCTATGATGTCGCCGGTGCCGTCCGGCGAGTTGTCATCCAGAAAGAGCAGACGCCCCTCCGGCGGCAGGTTGCCGAGCACGGCCGCGGCCATGGCCTCTACGTTCTCCCGTTCGTTGTAGGTGGGTATGACGACAATCGGTCTCACGGCGTGCATTATACCACAACTGGCCGGCGGGCGGCCAGCCGCTCCATCAGTCCCAAGACAAACCGGCCGCATCCCGATGGGAAACGGCCGGCTGCGTGCTTTTCTGGCATCCCCACTGAACTTAGGCACCCAGCTGGAGGCGCGCGAAGCGCTTCACCTCGATCGGTGCGCCGCCGCAGGCCTTCGAAACGCCCTCAAGGTACTTCTCGACGGTGAGCTTGTCGTCCGCCACATAAGCCTGCTTGAGCAGACATATCTGGGAGCAGAACTTGGCGGCCATCCCCTTCTTGATTCCGGCGAGCGCCTGCTCGGGCGGAAGCTTGCCCTTCTGCTCCTTGAGCGCGTTGAGCTTGATCTCAAGCTCGGCGTCGATCTCGGCCTGAGGCACATCCTCGGGCTTGACGTACTTCGGCGCGTTTGCGGCGATCTGGAGGCATACCATGTGGGCGGCCTCGGCCAGCTCTGCGGAGGCGGCGCACTTCTCGCACGGCGTGGCCAGCTCAACGAGCACGCCGATCTTGCCGCCCATGTGGATGTAGCTGGAGAGAACGCCAGTACCTTCGAGCTGATAACGCTCGGTGCGGCGTATCTTCACGTTCTCGCCGGTCTTGGTGAGCAGCATCTGGTAGTCGTCCTTCAGCGTCTCCGCGACATCCTTGCCCTCCAGGGCGACCTGGGCGGCCTTGGCGCAGAAGTCCTTGTACGCGTCGGTCTTCGCGACGAAGTCGGTCTCGCAGTTCACCTCGGCGAGAGCCATCGTCTTGCCGTCGGGTGCGGCGGCGGCGGCGATGATGCCCTCCTTGGACTCCTTGTCGACGCGCTTGGCGGCGACGGCGAGACCCTTCTCGCGGAGGTACTTCACGGCTTCCTTCATGTCGCCGTTGGAGGCCTGGAGGGCCTCCTTGCAGGCACCCATTCCGGCGGCGGTCGCCTCGCGCAGCTCCTTGATCATAGCAATGGTGATATCCATCTCAAGATTCCTTTCTCTCAACTGTTTCAATCTGTCATGTCAACGAATGCCGCGCCGTTCACTCGGCCGCGGGCGCCTCGGCCTTCGGCTCCTCCGCTGCGACGGCAGCCTGCGCGGCGGCCACGCCTGCGGCGCGCTTGGCGGCGAGATCCGCCTTGGCCTTCGACTCGGCTGCCTCCTTGGCGGCGCGGGCGGCCTGCTTCACGGCGCTGGAAAGCGCACCGGACTTCTTGCCGCGCACCGCCGCCTTGACTGCAGTCTCGCCCTTGGCGGCCTTCTCCTCGGCGGCCTTGGCCTTGCGCTCGGCACGCGACGCCTTCTCGGCCGCTTCGCGGTCCTTGCGCTCCTGGTCGCGCTTGGCGGCCTCTTCGGCGGCCTTGGCGGAGTATTCGTCGTTGGCCTCCTTGATGACCTTCACCACGCCCTTGACGATCAGCTCAACGCCCTTAACAGAATCGTCGTTGCCGGGGATCACGTAGTCGATCGGGTCGGGGTCGGCGTTGGTGTCGACAAGAGCGACGACAGGTACGCCGAGGCGGGACGCCTCTTTGACCGCGTTTGCTTCGCGGCAGACGTCGATGATGAACACGGCTCCCGGACGGTCAGCCATGTCCGCAATGCCGGTAAGGTTCTTCTCGAGCTTGGCGAGCTCGCGGCGGAGCATCGAGGCCTCCTGCTTGTGCTTGGAGAGTTCGCCGTTGTTCTGGCGGGCGAGCGCCTGGATCTGGCGCATGCGCTTGACGGAGCCGCGGATCGTCTTGGCGTTTGTGAGGGTGCCGCCGAGCCAGCGCTCGGTCATGTAGTACTGCCCGCACTCCTCGGCTGCGGTCTTAACGAGCTCCTGAGCCTGCTTCTTCGTTGCGACGAACAGCACCTTCTTGCCGTCGAGCACGGTCTTCTTGAGGAACGCCGCCGCCTCGTCGAGAAGGGTCACGGTCTGCGTGAGGTCAATGATATGGATGCCGTTGCGCTTGTCGAAGATGTAGGATTTCATCTTCGGGTTCCAACGCTTGGTCTGATGGCCGAAGTGCAGTCCGGCGTCAAAGAGTTCCTTGAGGGTGAGGCCCGTGAGGGCAGATGTAGGCATATCCATTTTGTGTTCCTTTCTTTCAAGTTTCGCTTACTAATCCGCTTTGACGGAAAGTCGGATATCTTCCCGCCGTTCGCTTCGCCTTCCCTCCTTTGGGAAAACAAGTGCGTAGGATATCAAATCCCCCCACTCAAGTCAATAGGCGGCACCGGTCATGTTGCACGGGGAATGAAATATGGTGAGCCGCAAAGAACGCATAGTTCGCAAAGCCTTTGTGCTCTTTGCAGCTGAAAATCACTCTATTTGCTTGCCGCATCTGAGGTTTGAAAGTTGTTTCGTTTAAGGTTAAAGGGTGAAAGACGCGATGACATCAACGCGGAAAACGGGAGGGCGCGTGTCCCCACGCGCCGCTCCC
>CAMPAA010000053.1 GCA_946631345.1 uncultured Verrucomicrobiota bacterium | reverse complement strand
GCCGCCGTTACGCTCAAGGAACACAGGGTTACGGCCAGCGCCGCCAGCCGCCCACACACGGAGCTCGTCCGGCGTGCCGTCCGACGAGCCGTCGTCCACGGGCACAATCTCGTAGGAGAGGCCGGTGCGCTTCAACACGCCCTCGACCTTCTTCAGGTTCCCGCCGATACTGCCGGCGAGGTTGAAGACAGGCAGTATGACCGAAAGCTTTACCAAAACAGTCCCTTGCGGACGAAGCGCGCCGTCCAGCCGCCGCCCGGCGCCAGATCAAGCGTGACAGGCTCGCCGGCGGATATCGTGGCGGAGCGGTTCACGTAGTCGGTTGCATCGCGGTCGGCGTTGATCCCATCCGCGAAGATTTCGGCGCGCCACTTCCCGTCCCCGAGGAATGAAGTGGGAACCTGCACCTTGCGCGGAGTCCACGAATTTATCGCCGAGAGATACCAAACGTCGCCCTTGCGGCGAGCGGCCACGACAAACCCTTCCATGTCGCCGGCGATTCCCACGGTTTCGTCCCACGTAACCGGAACCTTGGCCATGAACGAAAAGCAGTCGCGGTTGCGCAGATACTGCGTTGGGGAGTCGCAGAGCATCTGGAGCGGAGCCTCGTAGAGCGACATTAGCGCCATCTGGTGCACACGCGTGCCCTGGCTTCCCGGCTGCGCGTGGTTAGGGACGTATTGCGACTTCGTCATGTTCAGCATCGCGCCGGGAGTGTAGTCCATCGGCCCTGCACTCTGGCGGCAGAAGAACGAAAGCAGGTCATTGCGGGGGAAATCAACCGTCTTCTCCCACTTCGTCTGCTCCAGGCCATGCACGCCCTCATAGTTTAGCACGTTCGGATAGGTGCGGCTGAGGCCGGTTGGTTTGTGCATGCCGTGGAAGTCGATCACGAGCTTCCAGTCGGCGGCGATCTTCGCGGTCTCCTCAAGGAACACCTCCACATCCTGGTCGTCGCGGTCCATGAAGTCGATCTTGAAGCCCTTCACGCCCATCTTGGCGTACCTGCCGAACACTTCGTTCTGCCGCCCGGCGAGCTGCGGCCATGCGCACCACAGGATGATGCCGACGCCACGCGCGTTTCCGTATTTGACGAGATGCGGCACGTCGGTCTCGGGGTTCAGCTCAAGCACGTTGAGCTTTTTGGACCAGCCCTCATCCATGATCACGTACTCCACGCCGAACTCGGCGGCGAAGTCGATGTAGTATTCGTATGTGGCCGTGTTGCACCCTGCGCGGAACGGCACGCCCGACACGTTCCAGCAGTTCCACCAGTCCCAAGCTACCTTGCCCGGCTTGATCCAGCCGGTGTTCTTCAGCCTGCACGGAGACGCGAGCGCATACACTATGTCTGCCTCGCATAGCTTGGCCTCGTTCTGAGCAAGCATGAACACGCGCCACGGATAGGTGCGCGTGCCAGCCGTCTCGGCAAGATACTGTGTGCGTTCGGTCACGCGTATGTGGCGAAGCGGCCTGTCGGGCGAGCCGATCTCCGCCCCGTTGCGGTGCTCCACCTTCGCGGGACGCCTTGCCATCATCGCCTCAAGCGCCGGCGCGTCGCCTGCGGCGCGCTTCAGGTTCCATCCGGGATAGTCGAGCAGGTCGCTCTCTGTCACGCACATCACAGCGCCGTCGCTGAACTTTGTCACGAGAGGCAGATACACCGTCTCCCCGCCGGCGGCGACCGAGGCGGCGTTCGTGGTCACGTACACCGACTCCCAACTGCACTGGAGAGGCTCGATCCTCGAGTGGCAGTAGCCGGCGTAGACCGTGTTGGAACCATCCGGGAACGTGATTCCGGCAACCTCGTTCAGCACCTTCACACGGTCGGGGAACGACGTTTCGAACCGGTAGGCGACACCGTCGTCACGCGCTATGAACACGACCTTCCAGCCTCCCTCGAACGTGACGGTCTTCTTGATCGCATTCTCGCTGACCGACGCCTTCTTGTAGATCGGCGACGGAATGACGCCGGTCAGGCTCACGGTATCCTCGGCCACGACCTTCGTCGCGGAACCGCCAAGCACGCCCCGCCCCTCGACCTCAAGTGCGAGGGGCGTAGCGGCCACGCGTTCCGCGCCGTCACGGTACACTGCATACGAAAGCGTAGGCTCAGTCATAAGCCTTATTTCGTTTCTCCCGTCCGGACTCTTCACGCTGAACGTCTGGGCGTCCGCGACGCACAGTCCGGCGCAGCCGGCAAGAATGAATCCCATTATCCTTTTCATCTCTGTCATCTCCTTGTTCCTTGGTTGAATTGCTGTTTGGCCAGCGCCCCCTGCTCCCGCAGCCACGTCGCTACATCCTCGAGCCATATGGCTGTCGCCGCGTCGTTCGGATGCAGACCGTCTGGGAAGAGCGTGAGCGGAAGCCGTCCGTTGACATCCCGGAAGAACACCGTCTTGCCGTCGGCCAGCTGCGCATAGAGCGTGTTCGCCGCCCGGTTTCGCAGGTTGCGCCATGTCTGGCGACACGGGAACGACGCATATACCAGAATCTTCATATCTGGCCTACGGCGGCGGATCGCATCGACGGTGAGCTTCATGCCTGCTGCCATGTCCTCCGGCGTGCACCCCCTGTTGTTTGTGCCGAGCACAAGAACGGCGGTTCGGGCGTTTGCCGCATCCAGCTCGCCATTCTCGACGCGCCAGAGCGTCTCCTGGATCGTGTCGTCGAAGCGGTTCGCGACGACGGCTCCCGAAGCGGTCTCAAGGATGCGAAAGCCATCCTTGGCATCGGGACGCGCCGCAATGCATGTGGCCGGCTTCGGCAGGCGCAGCGTATTGCCGCCAAGCCTCTCTATCGCCCGCGCCAGCTTCACGCGGTGCGCACGCATGAACGACGGATCGGGGGAGAAGTCACGCTCGTTCCTGAACACGCTCTCCGGCACCTTTAGGAGCGGATCTGCGGGCGATATCCGCTTGAGCATGGCGAAGTATTCGTAGTCCTCTATGCCGTCGCGCAGTATCGCAAGCCGGTAGGAGGCGTTTGGCTCGTCTAAAATTGGTTTGCGATCCTTTGCGCGCGGGGTCGCCGCCGCCTTGAGCGGCGGATACACAAAACGTCCGTCGCCATTGCCCCAGGTGCCGCCGCTGCCGCTCCACGCCATCGCGTCTTCGTATGGGTTCTGCGGGCTTGAGGGGTCGGGATACTTCAACTTGCGCGTCCAGTAGTTCGTCTGCCAGATCAGCACACCGGTGACGTTTCTCGCCCATGTCATCCAGAGCCACGTGCGCAGCTCGCATCCGGCATGGTCGATGAACTCCGTGGGGTACGGGGCGCGCGGACCGCAGCAGATGTACCACCAGAACTGGTCGCCGCGCGCGCGCACGTCGGCATACGCCGGGGAATAGATGATGTCGAGGCGCGGGTTCCAGAGGTTCACGCCATCCCACAGCGTTTTGCTTGGCGAGGCTGTGAGCATCCTGCGCAGACCCGGGCAATGGCGCTTGAGGGTGAGCATGCCCGCGTTGACCTGCCCGAATACGCTCTGCTGCGGCTCGTCGAACCAGTACACGTAGGAGGCGTCGAGCCATCCCTTCTCGCGCAGATGGCTCTCGATGGCGCCAAGATACTTCGCCATGAGCGTATGGTACAGCGCATTTGTCTGCGACACTCCGCATATGCGGCCAAGCTCAAACCCGCCCTGGAACCCGTGCCCGAGCCCGCCAACCGGGATGCGGAACGCGTTGAAGTGGAAGCGGCCCGCCATTTCCGTGTGGGCGTCGTCAAACTCGTCCCAGTCGAACACCGGCTCGGCGCGGGCCGGATCCTTCTCGTTTCTCCACTTAAGGCCCCAGCCTTCGCCCTTGCCCCAATGGTAGATGGATATGCGGTGGTCGCTCATCAGCTTCACATACTTCTCGAGAACGGCATCATGCTCTGGCGAGCCGGGCTTCACGGCGTGGTAATCGGCAACGCCGCCCGTCGAGAACCCGAACGCCGTTTCGCACGACATGCGGTCGGGCAGGTCGAAGCCGTACACCTCAACCTCGAACGGAACCGAAAGCCGTTCCGTGCGGCCACCGGCCTCGTAGTCCACGGCAACATCGACAGCCCCCCTGTAGATGCCCTTCGGCAGCCCCTTCGGGGTCTTCACCGTGATCCAGAACGGCTGGTTCACGCCTGCCTTGACCGGAAACGCCGCGTCATCCTGCGGAAGAATGGGATCCGGCCATTCGCCGCGCGCGCCGGTCTCGTCTGTCGGCAGCCGCACGTTCACGTACCCAAGCCGCTCCACCTTCACTGCGGAGGCGGGAATGCGCGCCCGCTCAAACAGACCCAAGCGCTTCAGCACCAGGTCGGTCGCGCCCACGCGCACATCGCGCACGGCCTCCTTGGGCGTGACCACAAGCTGCACGGATTCCGACTCGTTTCCGGCAAGCGCCACCGAGAGCGCCTTGCCCACGGCCGCCGGAAGCGGCGTGCCGCGGAACACCTTCACGTCCTCCACCACGCCCCACAGCGCAACAGAGGGTGACGCAACCAGACTCTTCGCGTTTGCGGAGCCGATCGGTTGCGCAAACACAGGCGCCTTCACCTCGTCGTAGAGCGCGCCCGTCTCGGAATTGAAGTAGCGGCTTGACCCGAAAGCGTTCAGCGCGGAGCCGTCTATCTTGCCCTCAAATCCGTAGTGCGACACATGAAGCGACGCCTTTCTGCCGCCGCGCAGGCGGACGAACAGCCTTTTCGTCGGCAGCAGCTTCTCAGGCACGGAAAACGTGCTCAGGGCTTTATTGGTGAGGGAACCGAACTGCTGCCACTCCCTGCCGTCCAGCGAAACCTCAATCAGCATGGGGCCCCTGCCTGTGAAGTGGGTGGAGCCGACCGTCACGGCACCCGAGACGAACGAGCGGCCTGCGACCTCGTGCTGATATACGATCTCCGCCCCTGCTCCTACGTTCCAGTGGTTCGAGTTGAAAGAAGCCTTGCGGTAATGGCGTAGCGGCCTCGCATGGTTGCGGGCGAAGCTCTGGAACGACGTATCGAACCGGTAGGAGTTGCCGTCGATGGATTCGCCGTGCCCGAGCGTAACACCGCCGATCTCGGCGTATGCGGGCTTCAGCTCGAACACCTTTCCGTCCTTGAACGAAAAGGTGCCCTTCCCATGGTAATGGCCGTAGTGGAAACGGTCGGACTGCGTAGCGCCCGGCTCGCCTTCCGTCTGGTACGCCTGACGGTATTCGTACCAGCCGGCGTCTGGGCCGCGGCGGTCAACGTTGACATCCTTGTTGCCGCCGAGCATTAGCCCGCTGCCGATCTCGCGCCCGGAATATTCGAACCCGTACACGCACCCGGTCTTCACCTTTACAGGCTCGGAGTGCTTGTTTATGACGTCGCCAGTGCCATCGCCTGACATCTCTACAACGCCCGAAACCGCATCCTTGAAAACGACATCCACCGCCGGTGCGGCAGCCGCCACCCCGAAAGCAAAAAGCAGTAACTTGCCTTTCATGCCGCAGACCATTGCATAAGCCGCAGGCTTGCGCCCGCTCACTTCGTGCGCAGCCACTCGTCGAAATTGCAGGAACCGGGCTTGCCGAGGTTCTTGCGGTACCAGGCACCCCAGTTATGCCCGGAGCCTATCGCGTTCACAATCGCCTTGTCGGCGGACGGACACACGTTGTACGCGGCGTACACATCCGCAGGCGGACATGTGTTATCGGCAAAGCCGACGATGAAGCGGATCGGCGTCTTGATGCGGGAGGCGAAGTTCACGCCGTCGAAGTAGGCGGCATTCTTCTCGGCGACAGCCCTCTTGGCGGCAGGCTGCCCGTCGATCAGGCGCGGCCAGCCGCTCTGACGGCCCTGCCTGTACCCGTAATGGCCCGTGATTGCGCATACCGCCACGAAAGCCTTGGTGAAATGCCCGTTGAGGTAGTTGAGGAAGAGCCCGAATCCGCCGCCCTGGCTGGACCCTGTGTACGTAACCTGCGAGAGGTCGGCATCGGAGCGGGCGCAAACCCAGTCCACCGCCCGGTTGATGCCAAGCATCACGTCATGGTACCAGTAGTCCTCGCGCGACTCCGCTATGCCGGACAGTGAGCAGTAGGCTTTGGGGTTTGGCAGGCCGAAACGCTTGGCGAGCGCAGCGTTCTGACGCTCCATGTGCGCCTTCTGCTCAGCGTGCGTCGCCTCCGGCTCGAAAGTATGGACGTTCATGACGAGCGAAATCTCGTCCGGCGCAGTGCCGGCGGAAATCACTCCGGGGCCTGCGCCCGGCACACACACGCGCACCCGGAACGGTGCCTTGGACGAATCCTTGGGCACCGCGAGGAACCCATACACGCGCTTCCCGCCGAACGTGGCAAAGCTCACGCGATAGCAGTTGAACGTAGGCTTGGAAAGCCCCGTGTCGAGCGTCACCTTCGGGTCGAGCGGCACCTCGCGCTCAAGGCGCGCCTTCTCGGCAGTCCAGTACGCGTCGAAATCCGCCGGACACGGCTCGCTCTGGCGTATCCTATCGACATCGTATCCCACGCCCCAGACGATGGAGTTCGTGTGCGCCGATACATTCAGGCGGAGGAACCCCTCCTCGTCCATCTTTCCCTTGAGCGTGAACGGGTTGCCGTCGGCGAGATTCGCCTTGCCGGAGCCGAACCGCTTCGTGCCGAAGTTGTCGAGAGTCCACTTTGCGTAGCCCTCCTTCAAGAGCGCCCCGTCGTCGCCCTTCACGGCTATGGTGAACACAGCCTCCTGCCCCACACGGTATAGCGCATCAGGACGATCCTGAGCGACCTCAATCTTGGCGGCGAACGCCGAAAACGCCGCACACGCGACGACGAACATGGTTGCAATCTTATTCATGATGGCGGAAATTATACCATAAAGACAGCGCAAGTTGTACCAGAAGAATGGATATTGCCAACGCAAGCGCCGCGAAGATGAGCGGATGCAGCGTTACGGCCGCCGCCACCCCAAGCGCCGCCACGGCCGAATAGGCCCATGCAGGCGCTCTCACATCCCGGCGGTCCCTCACGCGGAACCTGTTGCCGTCCACAGGATCGACGAGCAGAGCCGTGCGTCTGCATCTGCGCCCATGCGCAGGGCCAAGCTCAAGCGGCACCGGATGCTCGGGGATCCAGCGATGTCGCAGGTTGAACTTCACCGTTTCGCCGCACACCGTCACGGCGGGATTGCCATCGGACGGGTCGAAGTCGAGCGATGCCGACACCGTGGACTCTATCACGAGTCGCATCCTGCGCGGGGAGGCGTCGAGATGGCGCGCAAGCTCGGTGAAGTATCCTGCCAGCTCTGCCGGGCTTGCGTTGACCTCCCGCAGCCAGATATGTACCGGCAGCCGCACAGATTGCCTCCGGTCAGGTCAGCGCCGCTTCTCCTTCATTTCATGGTAGTCGGAGAACCCGCCCTCGAACCAGCAGGTCTTGCCGCCGCCCTCAAACGCCAGGATGTGCGTGGCGATCCTGTCAAGGAACCACCTGTCGTGCGACACGACCATCACGCATCCGCCGAAATCCTGAAGACCCTCTTCGAGCGAACGCAGCGTGGCCACGTCGAGGTCGTTCGTCGGCTCGTCGAGCAGGAGCAGGTTGCCGCCGCTCGTCAGAAGCTTTGCGAGGTGCACGCGGTTGCGCTCGCCGCCGGAAAGCACTCCCACCTTCTTCTGCTGCTCGGGGCCACGGAAGTTGAAGCGCGAACAGTAGGCGCGGCCGTTCATCATCGTCTCGCCGGCGAGCCGCACGAACTCTCCGCCGCCTGTTATCTCCTCATATACGGTGTGGGCGGGGTCGAGTTCGCCGCGCAGCTGGTCCACGTAGGAGAGCTTCACGGTCTCGCCAACCCTGAGCGACCCCGAAAGAGGCTTCAACTCGCCGGTTATCAGCTTGAAGAGCGTCGTCTTACCCGCGCCGTTCGCGCCGATCACACCAACGATGCCGCCGCGCGGCAGGTCGAACGTGAGATCGTCGTATAGCACCCTGTCGCCGAAGCCCATCTTCACGTGCTCCGCCTTCACCACGAGGTCTCCGAGACGTGGCCCCGGCGGAATGCGGATCACGAGATCGTCCTCGCGCGCACTCACCTGCTGCTTCTGCAGCTCCTCGTAGCGCTTCACGCGCGCCTGAGCCTTGGAGTGGCGCCCTGATGGATTCGTCTGAATCCACTTCAGCTCGTTTTCGAGCAGTTTCCTGCGGCTGTTCTCCGCCTTGGCCTCGCGCGCCAGCATTGCCTGCTTCTGCTTCAGCCACTCCTCGTAGTTGCCCTTGTACGGGTAGCAGATTCCGTGGTCAAGCTCAAGGATCCAGTCGGTTACGTCAGAGAGGAAGTAGCGGTCGTGGGTCACAACGATAAGCGTGCCCTTGAACTCCTTGAGGTACGCCTCCAGCCGAAACGTGGTTTCGGCGTCGAGATGGTTCGTCGGCTCATCGAGCAGGAGAACGTCTGGATTGGTTAGCAGCAGGCGGCAGATCGCGACGCGCCTGCGTTCGCCGCCCGAGAGCACCTTCACCGGCGTATCGCCGGGCGGGCACCCCATGTCGGCCATCGCGCGCTCAACGAGGTTGTCGATGTTCCAGTAGTCCTTCGCGTCGATTATCTCCTGGAGTTTCTCCATCTCCGCGGCGGCCCTGGGGTCGTCCAGCTCGCAGCACAGGTCCTCGTAGCGCTCCACCATGGCCTTGGCGTCGGCCACGCCCTCGGATACGACCTCGCCTACCGTCTTCGCGTCGTCAAGCTGCGGCTCCTGCGGCAGATAGCCGACCTTGGTGCCCTTCGCCACCTGAACAGTACCCATCAGCTCGGTGTCGAGACCGGCGAGTATCTTGAGCAGCGTGGACTTTCCGGCCCCGTTGCCGCCGATCACGCCGATGTGCGCCCCATAGAAGAAGCTGAGGTTCACGTCCTGAAGGATTGTCTTTGTGCCCGCCTGCTTCGTTACGTCGATCAGGCTGAACTGGTATTCTCCCGCCATTTTTCTGCTCCTTTAAAACTCTATTATCCGCATGTTCTCGGCTTCGGCGTAGGTGAATCGCACGTGTCGCGCCGTCTCGGGCACGAGCGAACCCGCGCGGTCGGGCCATTCCACCACCAGCACCGCCCCTCGCGACAGGTAATCCTCCCAGCCAATCTGCAACACGTCCTCTTCTCCATGGAGGCGGTAGAGGTCCATGTGAACCACAAGGAAATCCGCCGCCGGATGCTCCGAGACGATGCAGAAGGTCGGACTCGTCACCGCGCGCTTCGCCCCAAGCGCGGCGCATAGTCCCTGCGTGAACGTAGTCTTGCCCGCGCCGAGGTCGCCTTCCAGGCACACGACGTCACCCGGCCTCAAGGTGGCGGCGAACCGCTTCGCCACCTCCCAGGTCTCGCTCTCGTCATGCGTCTCAAAAATCATGCCGTGAATTATACCATAACCTGCTCGCCTAAATCCCGGCTCACGAAAGCCCTTGCGGTGCGGCATGCGCGATATCGGGCAAATGCCCGTGCGGCCGACGACACCCGCCAAGAGCGGGCTACAGGCTTGCGGATAGCAGGTGTAGACATGTGCATGGCTCGACGGTGAGCATTACGCCCGCCGGAACAAGCACGCACTCCCCCTCCTCGACCCGGACAGGTTCGCCGCCATCCGCCGACATCATGCACCCGCCCTCATCGGCGAACAGTATCCGGCAGCTGTCGGCGTCTATCGACAGCGTCTCGGGCATGGAGATTGACATGCCCGAAAAGCTGAAATGCCTGCAATCCACCAGAGGCTGCGCGGCTCCGGCGCAGTCGTGGCGGAGCGTTGGCGGCGGGAGGGTCCAGTCGATGGCGGCGAGCCCCTCGCGCTCGTGCAGCTTGCGAGGCAGGCCGGTCTTGGCGTCAACCCGGTCCCAGTCGTGCAGACGCCATGTGGTGTCGCTCGTCTGCTGCACCTCGTACAGGCGGCATCCCGCGCCGATGGCGTGGACGAGCCCGCCCGGAATGAACATCACGTCGCCTCGCCCGACTGCGAATCGTTTCACGAGGCTTTCGGCTGAGCCGTCGTGGAGCGAACGCTGAAGTGCATGTGCATCCACGCCATCCGCAAGTCCCGCAAAGATGCACGCGCCAGGTTCGCATCCGTCCAGCACGTACCACATCTCCGTCTTCGGGTCGCCGCCGCACAGGTGGCGCGTAGTCTCGCTGGGATGCACCTGGAGGGAGAGCCGATCCTTCGCCTCGATCACCTTCACGAGAAGGGGGAATCCCCCCTTCTCCGCCGCTTTCGCGCCCATCAGCCCTTCGCCGAACTCCGCAGCCAGCTCAGGCAGGGTGCGTCCGGCGTAAGGGCCGTTCTCGACCACACTTGGCTGGGATGGGTACGCGGACACGAGCCATATCTCGCGTCCCCAAAGGGCCGTGCGAACTTGCGGAGCAAGCTTTATCGGGTATTTCCGCATCATGGTCTGCCTCCTGCGCTCGCCCGCTCGATCAGGTTGCCGGCGCGCTGGCGCAGACGGTCGAGTTCTTCGGGCTCGGGAAGGATTGATGTGGAGTAACGCCCGCCGGCGTTGGGGATGCCGAGCAGCGCGCGGTAGCAATCAAGTATCCGGCCCGCATCGGCCCGCATCTGGGCGGGGAGAGCGCCATCCGCCGAAATCGCGGAGAGGCGTTCGAGGTAGGAATGCTCCTCAACGCCGTCGCGGATCGCGCACAGGCGAACGGAAGGCACGGGCGACATGTCGGGAGAACCAGAACGCGGCGGGTAGATGTGGTAGCCGTCGCCGTTCGGGTAGCGCACCCACGACTCCCCCTTCTCTGGAGAACCCGCCTGCCGGATGAACGAATGCCAGCCGTATCTCCAGGGGTCGTAGGTGAGCCACGTGCATCCCCAGAACTCGTACGCCTCCGCGCCGTACGCCCATGAGTACATGGGCTGCATGCGCTCGATCGCGCACCATGGCGTATCGAGGCACTGCTGGCCATCTGTCGTGAACCAGATGCCCTTGCCTTCCGCCGAAAGGCGCATCATCTCGTTTGTGGGGAAGCAGCCGTACGAGCCAACGCCCCAGACATCGAGCGAAGCGTCCCACTCCGGGCAGTGCCGCCATGTGCTGCAGTAGATGCGTATCTTCGGATCGACCTCGTGGATCATCCGGCACAGCGCGATCATCTGCTCGCGTATGCGAGCCTCGTTGAAGTAGGGTTCGTCCGAGATGTAGAGCACGAGCCTGTCCGCCCAGCCCTTGGCCTTCACGTGGTCCCAGTAGAGGCGTAGCGCGGACTGGTATGCCTTCACGTATTCCGGGCGCAACTTGCTGCGGTCGGCACCCGTGAACGGCCACGAGCCCTCGTACGGCTTCTCGCCGAGGAAATCCTTTGGCGGATGGCCCCACCCGAAGCAGTAGAACGCAAGCGGCATGTAGGCGGCGGGGAAGCGGTAGTCGTCGAAGTGTTCGGAGGCGGCCCTGTCGTAGGCGGTGAAGTCTGCCGTCACGGTTCCGTCCGCAGCGCGCCTGAACACGGGATCGGCAAACACCTTGTCCGGGCATATCTTGTACGCCGCCATCGTGTCAAGCACACGCCGACGCACGTCACCCGCGCCCTTCCCGCCCTGCGCGCGCCACATTCCGCTGCCGAGGCGCACATCGTAGATTGCGGCAAACGCAGGCCTCTTCGGAATCGCGAAATCCCATACTTTCACCCTGAAGACGTCCCGACGCACCGCTTTCCCGTCCACCTTCCAGCGGATTGCGCCGGTGTACGTGCCGGGGGCGGCGCTCCCATCGGCGGATATTGCGAGGCGCACCGCCATCGCGGAGTTCGCCGAAAGGCGGAAGGACGACATGCGCTCCACGGGATCGGGCCACATGCCGCTCCATCCGTCGCATCCTGCGTCATGGTTCGGGGTGCGCAGATACTCCTCGTCGGTCGTGCGCGAGTAGTAGGCGGACGGGAAATCCACCGGCACATACGTGACCACACCCGGCTCCACGCGCAGAGCGCCGCCCTTCCCGTCCGCAGGCGGCTCAACCTCGAACGCGATATCCGCCGCCGATCCGCAGGCAACAGCAAGCTGGAGATCCTCGGTCTCGTTCCTGGCGAGCGCCAGCGAGAACGGCCCGTCCGCGTTCCGCACGCAGAACTCGGGAAACACCTTCACGATCGGGCTTGTCTGGCACACCGCGAAGTCGCCTGGAGCGCGCGGCGCGCTTTCCGGATCGCAAAGTGCGGTATCGCCGCAGGCAACGACGAGCGCGCCATCGTGGTAAAGTTCGCCGGTGCCGTTCATGGTGAGGTGTATGCTGAGCTTCCTCACGTTATCCGGCACGCGCACTTTGCCGAACACTGGCGTCCAGCCGAACGTGCCGGTGCGGCCGGTGCGCGCGCACAGCGCCAGCATCCGGCGCTTGCCGTCCTTGCCTACTGGATTGAGCCCATCTGCGTCAAGCAGATGGATGTGCACCGTAGACCACGCCGAGACGTCGCGGCCCTTGATGAACGCGCCATAGGCGTAGTCCCGGCCAGGCTCCACGTCCACGACCTGCGTGACACCCTCCCATGAACCCTTGGCGGCCTCGTCTGTCACCGTCAGCACGGAACAGCTCTTGCCGAAAAGCCCGCACGGGCGCGTCTCGACCTTCACGCCCTTCCGGCCTCGGCCAAACGACCAGCCGGAATGCCCCTGCGAAAAGCCAGCGTTCGCGACCAGATTTGACGCCCCGCCGCCCAGAAACCGACTGAACGCCTGTATGGTCTGGCCGTCGAGCGCCGTGTCGGCGGCAAGGCTCACCTGGTCGGACGGAATCTCGCTTGCCTGGGCGTTTTCGCGCGCGCCCCTTGCCGACGCCTGCGCCCTGCCGGTCTTTACATAGAGGTACGCCACGCACACGCTCTTCGCCGGCACGTCCAAGAAGAAGAACGAGAACATCCGGTCGCCAACGCGCACGCATGGCACCTTCCGCCCTTCGAACTCCAGCAGGAACTCAGGATTGCGCGTAGCGTGAAACGCCTCCGGCGCAACGAACTGGCCTATCGCCGATTCGAGGCTGCGATCCGACAGGTTGCGGAAGCGCACCGGCACGCGGTACTCCCAGCCGCCAGACTTGGGCCATGGCGCACCCTCTCCGCGCACGGCGAGCGAAAGGCTCTCCGCGCCGCCGACAGACACCACGGCACCAACGCCGCCCTTCGGCTTCTTCCGCCAGCGGTCGGCGAGGGCCCATGCGCGGGGGTTGCCCCAGTACACGCAGAAGCGGGCTACGCCGCCGGGAGAGGCAGTCACAGGCAGCGCCAAAAAGCCGCCGTCCGCCATGCGGCCACCATCCGCCACGGAATTGCCGTCGGTGCCATATGCACCAAACTCCAGCTGGACGCCCTCGCCGTCCACAACGCGCAGTTCGGCGAAGCCCACGCCGCCGATGGGAAGGCCGCCTTCGCCCACGCGCACCGGCACCGTCTCGGCCTTCCACGCCCTGGTCGTTGCGTTCGACACGCACACCTCGGCGCGTTTCGTCCATTCGCCTCCACGCGAGAGCCACAGATCCGAGGCCCATGGTCCGGCGGCAAAGGTCGAGCACGCACAGACCGCAGCCGTCGCACCCGCAATCAGATTCCTGATCTCCATGCCTGGCATATCCTTTCCGTTAGGCGTTCAGCGGGAGAGGCGGGCCAGCTCCGCCGGAGTGAGGTCACGCCACTCTCCGGGCTTGAGGCGTTCGTCGAGGCGAAGACCCGCTATCTCCACGCGCTTGAGCGATAGCACCACCAGGTGCGCAGCGCTGCACATGTAGCGTATCTGGCGCTTGCGCCCCTCCTTCAGCCGGAAGAGGAGCGTATGCGTGTTGTTGGCCTGGGTTCGGATGACCTCCACCGGAACGGGCCGCGTCACGTAACCATCCGGCATCGTCACCGGCCCGCGCAGCACGTTGAGCTTGTCATCGCTCCACCGCCCGGCCGCGCGCACCACGTACACCTTCTCGTGCTCATAGCGCGGATGGGTCAGCCGCAACGCGAGATCGCCGTCGTTCGAGAGGAGGATCAGCCCCTCGGAATCCTTGTCGAGCCGTCCGACCGGCACTAGCCTCTCCCTGACCTTCCCCTTGACGAGATCAAGCACGGTCGTCCCGCCGAACGGATCCGTCACGCTCGAAAGCACTCCCGCCGGCTTGTACATCATGATCGTGCGCGGACGCTCCACGCCGGCGGCAAGCGCCCGCCCGTCCACTCGAATCGCCGCACGCGACGGATCGAAGCGCGCGCCAGGCTCCGTCACGACCACGCCATCCACGGTAACGCGCCCCTCCGCGATGATGTCGGCGGAATGGCGGCGCGAAGCCACGCCACGGTGCGCAAGGATGTTCTGAAGCCGCTCTTCCATCACAGCGCGCCGCCTATGAGGGAACCGAAGGTGCTGATTGGAGTAGTGTCGCGGTAGTTGTCCACGATCTGCCGCACGTCCTTCAGAAGCGCGGTCACCTCGTCGTACAGCTTGGAATCGGCGGAAAGCTTGCCGAGCGTGCCCTCGCCCTTCTCCAGGCGCGACGCCACGGCTGCAAGGTCTGCTGAGGCGGCGGAAAGCCGCTCGATCATGGCGGAGGCGTCGGCGGCGAGCTTCTCGTCGCTCGTCAGCTTGCCGAAGAGCCCCTTGCCGTCCTTGAGCTTCGCCGTCACATCGCGGATGTTGGCCAACGACGCCTTGAGGTCCTGGTAAACCGTATCGTCGGACGAAACCAGCTTGCCGATCGTGCCCTCGCCGCGCTCCAGGCGGCCGGCCACCGCCTTCGCGGAGGATACCGTGTCCTTCAGGTCGTTGTACACGGTCTCGTCGGACGAGAGCAGCTTGCCGACCGTACCCTCCCCGCGCTCCAGGCGGCCGGCCACCGCCTTGGCTGAGGACACCGTGTCCTTCAGGTCGTTGTACACGGTCTCGTCGGACGAGAGCAGCTTGCCGACCGTACCCTCCCCGCGCTCCAGGCGGGAGGCGATGGCGTTCAGCTTTGCGGCGACCTCAGAGATGTTGGTCACGATGCCCTTTAGTCCGCCATCCGAGGTGAAGTCGCTCACGCTGCTCGCGATGCGCCCGATGTCGCGCATCCAGTCCATGGGCGGCTCGCCCCGGAAAAGCGTGGTCTCCAGCGGAAGCTGCGCGCCGGAGCCCTCCTCCAGCAGCAGATAGTTGCCGCCAAGCAGCGAAAGCGATGCGACGGATATGCGGTAGCCTTCGCGCAGGACCACGTCATCGTCCACCCGCACGACCATTAGGACGTTCGTCTTGCTCAGGTCGATGCGGTCGATCACGCCGACCTTCATGCCGCGGTACATCACGCTGTCGCGGTCCTTGAGACCGCCAACGTCGGAAAACTCCACCTTCATCGGCACCTTTGTCCGGCCCACAAAGATGTCCACGCCGGAGATGACGATGGTGAAATAGACGAGCAGCGCCAGCACCGCCGCCATGAACAGGCCCACGATGGTTTCGGCGAACACGTCGTTTCTCTTTTTGCTCATATCGCTCCTTTGCTTGCGGCCACGTATTCGCGCACCGCCGGAATATCGGATTTCATAAACTCGTCTGGCGTCGCCGCAAGCACCACGCGCCCGTCCTTCAGCAGCAGTATGCGGTCGGCGAACGAGCATGCGCCGGCGAGGTCGTGTGTCACTACGAGGCTGGTGATGTGGCGCTCGGCGTTCAGGCGCTTGATGAGGCGGTGGATCGTCTGGGCCGTCACAGGGTCGAGGCCGGATGTCGGCTCGTCGTACAGGACGGCGTCCGCGCGGCGCACGATGGCGCGGGCGAGGCCTGCGCGCTTGACCATGCCACCTGATATCTCGGCTGGGTACTTGTCGGCAGCCTCCTCAAGGCCCACCGCCTTGAGGGCCTCGTCGGTCAGGCGGGCGATCTCGCCGTCGCCGAGGCGCGTCGTCTCCTTCAGCGGGAGGGATACGTTCTCGCGCACCGTGAGCCACGCCAGAAGCGCGCCGCCCTGGAACAGGTAGCCGATGCGCGCGCCCTCCTTCACGGTGACCGTGCCGGAATCCGGCGCAAGCAGCCCCACCACGTGCTTCAGCGTTACGGACTTCCCCGTGCCGGACGGCCCAACTATCGCCAGTATCTCGCCATCCGCGACGCTGAAGCTCACGCCGGCGAGCACCTGCCTGCCGTCAAAGCTCTTGAAGACGTTGTCGAAGCGTATCATGGCGTCAGAAATCGAAGTAGAACAGCCGGGTGATCATGTAGCCGAACATCAGTATGAGCAGGAACGAGATGATCACGCTGCGCTGCGTGGCCCGGCCTACGCCAACCGCACCCAGCTTCGTCTCGAACCCCTCATGGCACGACACGGTGCCGATCACCAGCCCGAACACCGCCGCCTTGAGCAGGCCGGTGAACAGGTCCTTGACCTCCGCGATGGACATGGCGCTCGCCATGTACTGCGCGAACGGCACGTTGAGCTGCGTGTAGCCGACGAGCCCGCCGCCCATCACGCCGAGG
>CAMPAA010000052.1 GCA_946631345.1 uncultured Verrucomicrobiota bacterium | reverse complement strand
GCGCTGCCGCGCTTGAGCGCGTCCATGATCACAAACAGCTCCATGTACGCCTCGTTGGGCGTGGGCGAGCCGGACTGGATCACGAACACGTCGCGGCCGCGCACGCCCTCCTGCACCTGGCAGAATGTCTCGCCATCGGGAAAATGCTTGATGTCGATCTTGTTCAGCGGGTGCTTGAGATACTTCGCCACCTTCTCCGCGAGCGGCAGGTTGGCCGTTCCGGAAAAGATCATAAGATCGTCGTTTCTGCGTTTCATTTTAATTTCCAAAGCCTGAAATCTCTTGAAAGGCAAGTAATATACCAAAAAACAGTTGTGGACGCAAGGGGGCGCATATGCTATAATGCGCTCTTGTTTTTTCTGCCCGGTTGTGTAATGGTCAGCACAGCGGCTTTTGATGCCGCTTGAGGAGGTTCGAATCCCCCCCGGGCAACCAGACCTGCTGCGCCGCCGCGCTACACGAGCATGAGCGGCTGCGAGAAGATTATCTCCTCCGTCTCGTCGTTGCGGTATGCCCTCACGCGCAGGAACACATGGTTCGCCCGTTCGGCCGGGGCCACTGAATACTCCATCTTGGCGGCAACGCTCCCGCAGCATTTGACCACGCCCTTCGCCGAAAGCACCTGTATGTGCGCCGGACGGTCGAGGGTCACCTTGAGGTTCTTGCCGTCGAACAGGATCGACTTGAAACGCAGGAGTCCGCGTCCCTTGATCGCTCCGTAGAAGTTGCCCTGCCGGTACGCCTGCATGCAGGCCTCCACGGTCTTTTCCTTCACGAGCAGCACGTTCACGCCCTCGGTCACGCCCCAGTCCGGCACGAAGAACCCGAAGCATTGCCGCCCGGTCGACAGAGCCCTGTCCCAGTAATCCTCGCAGTTCGCGCGGCTCCAGCGGTAGGCACCGTATGGACGGGCCGTCTGGTTGTACACCTCGATGCCAAGCACGCGCGGGTCGTAGTCGAGCAGCTCCAGGATGTGGGAATCGACGAGATGGGACCACGCCGGATGGTTAACCGTAACGCCGCCGCCATCGGGCACTATCAGCCCGCCGAGCATATGGTCGATGGCGTCGCGCCACGGCTCGCCCGAACCGAAGTGGTAGCCGCGCGAATGTGAACCGTACTTGTTGTGCGAGTCGAACGTTCCGCTGGCGAAGTTCGAACCCGGGCAGCACATGTGAGTGGGGCTTCCCACGAAACCGTGGTGCTCCGCGTTCGGGGCTTCCAGGACATTCGGCGGAAGCGGCTTGAACAAATGCGCCCCTTCCCTGAACGGGATGTCCTTGCGCAGGTTCTCCGGCAGCTGGTCCTTCCACCCGCCGATGATCTTAGACCAGTCGAACGGCCCGTTCACGCGCTTGCCCTTGACCATCACGGGATGCTCATGGTGGAGGGCGTAGTAGTTGGCGGTCATCTTCGACGCGGGCACGTATGGCGCAGAAGGATAGTAGTTGGACATAGTTATGAGATCCAGGCCGCGTTCAAGGTAGCCGTCAAGCATCTTCTGGCTTGTGCAGTGCCCGTGCGAGGTCGTGTGAACCTCCTTGACCGAACCCCAGTCCACGTTGGAGTATGGTCTTCTGTTGCGAGGCGGCGCATCATGCTTGGCCTTCGCGTCGATGATTGCCGGAAACGCAGTCCTCGTTCCGGCCACTACGGCTCCGGCTGCACCCATCGCCATGAATTCGCGTCTATTCATCGTTTGTCCCTTTCGTGAGAAGCCTTCTCAAACGCATCCGCGAGTGAGGATCTGACTTCAAGAAGCCTGTCGCCCGTACGGTCGAACTCCGTGACTGACGGCGACACCCCAAGCGCCGCCTTCTTCACCGCATCACGTCCCAGCTTTGCCGCGATTGCATCAAGGCGCTCGTAGTCCTCAACGCCGTCGCGCACGGCGGCGAGGCGGATGGACGGAAGCACCGTGTCCTTCCCTGGATATAGCATTATACCGTCGCCCGGCATGTGCAGGCTGTTGGCGGTCGGCCAATCTGGGAAATACGTGTCTCCCTCGTCGAGCTTAATCTTGTCTGGCCATAGGTTCACATGCCAGTACAGCAGACCGTCCGCGCCGAACGCCCACGTCTGCCAACCGAGGATGCGGCCTTCGCGCGCTGGATGCTCCAGCGACGCAAAGTTGGCGTACGGATGGCGCGGCGAACAGCACACGTACCACCACGTCTTCATGCCGTGGTCGCGGCGTAGCGTCGCGGAGAAGTCTTCACGATACTCCGGCGTTAACGGGCAGTGCCAGTCGGTCATTAGCCGGTTCTCCAGATTTGTGTTGCCGCCCGCGCGGGCCATGTCGCGGTACATCATAGCCGTGGTCATTAGAGGCACTCCGGAGAAATCCCTGCGCCACTTATCCCAGAACCTCCTCACGCCGGGATAGTACTCCGCCGCACGTTCGTCAAACCCGTAGATGTAGCCGAGTCCCTCAAGCCCGTTGCGCTTCATCTCCTTCAGGAACGGGCGAACCCTCGCCGCGAACTCGCCGTAGAACGCATCGCTGTCGGTCGCGGACGGCGGCGCATAGCACACCCACTTCACGGGGCGCTTCGGCTTCGGAACCACATTGAGGATGTTGAAAAGGCTCATGCCTCGGCTCCTGGCGTACACAAGCTCGCCGATTTCCGGCAGCTCGGTGCGCGAAATGTCGTCGGGGTTCAGGCGGTGGTCCAGCATCAAGTCCCACGTGCGCCGCCGCATCTCTGCGAACCTGTCGGGATATGCCGCCCTCGTGAAGCCGTCCATCACGGCGAACGCCGTACCCATCCCGAAATGCTCGGGCAGGGCGAACGGCCGAACCGTTAGCGCAACGGGGATCGTCGCCAGTGTCTCGCCGCCGGCCTTCACTCGAACCGTTCCAGAATAGCGCCCGGGCCGCGCGCTCCTTGCGGCGAGGGCCGTTACCCACGCGCCCTGCGTGCCGCACGCACGCACCCTCATAGGAGCCGCCGGCAGAAGCGGATCTGGCAGCCACCTCACGGTCGCCAACGGCGCATCGGGATGCGTCGCGGCTCCGTTCTCCCGCTTCAGGTAGCCCACGCGCTCCCAGCCCACATGGCCGTCGAAGCGCCGGCCGTCCGCAGCCACGAACGGCCCGGCCTCCAGCGTCACGCCGTCGCGCCCGGCAGCCGCGCCCGCACTCAGGTTCACCTGGAAGCTCTCGCGCTCGCCGATGGCAAGGTCGAGCACTACCGGACGAATCGCACGTTCGTCGGCGGAGGGGAAGTCGAGCGGCGTGACGATGCGGGTCGCCGACGCTGTCCACACCGCAAGCTCATCGGCGCGAAGCGGGTTTGCCGCCGGCAGGGATGCCGGCACTTTCTCGCAAAACGGCTTGGTCGCGCGCCCGTCAAAGCGCCACCCTTCGCGGATGTCGAATTCGCTGAACGGTCTGTCGCTGCGCACGGTGACGCCAAACTCTCCGGGTTCCTTCGCCCGCACGAGAAAAGGACACCGGAACACAGCCTTGCCTTTCGCGTTACCGCGCAGCAGTAGGTTGAGTTTCACTAGCTTGACGGGCTTTTTCGGTATGAACACGCCGTGCGTGCGCTGCCAGCCGTGCGTGCCAGACCGGAAGAACGCCCGCTCCACGTATGTCCATGTGCCGTCGGAATGCTCCAGATCGAGGTACACGCAGTATTCCGTTGCAGCAGCCCCATCTGCACGCGACTCGGCACCGTACAGTATCGGCGCGCATGTTGGGTCGTTGAACGTGTATATCTTCTGCGTGCCTGGCCGGAACTCCTCCTCTCCAACGGCAGAACCGGTAAGCGCATCCGCAAGACGCCGCCACGCCTCCTTGCACGGACCTTTCAGCAGCGTGCACCTGATGCCGCGTTCGCGGCATAGCTTCTCGAACTGGATCCCGAACTGCGCCGAATGCACCGGATCCTTCACCTTGTTCGTGCCTGGTGCCGGGTACGATCCCTGCCAGTACTCCATCACGATCTCTGGGGCGACGGTGGGCTCAATGTGGCGTGCGAGCGCGGCTGGCGAATAGCGCTCGATCTCCGGGAGCAATGCGTCGCGGCGGGCGGCAAACTCGTCCCAGGCGAGGCCGAAGGCATGCGCGCCGTACGTCCCCTGGTTTGGTATCCACGCCTTCATCTCCTGCGGATCGAGCGTCGTCTGCGGATAGAGTGCCGTGACGAACGATACGCCGAGGAAATTACCGTCTGCCAGCGAGACCGCGAGCGCCATGCACGCCCCTGCCGAACCGCCGACCAGCCCAAGCCTTTCCGCGTCAATCCCATGGTCTGCGGCCTCGGCCTTGAGCCTAATCAAGGCTGCGGTCACGTCGTCGCGGACTATCTTCACCGGCGGCCTCACGCCCTTCGCGTCCTGAAGCAGGCGGTACGACACGCTGGCAACGGCGATGCCGCGGTCAAGCAGCTCCTTGAGGTGTCCGGCTATCACGATGTCCACCGCCGAGCCGCTCGTCCATGATCCGCCGTGGATGTACACCGCGAGAGGCCATCTTTCGGCTGGGGCCTCTCCCTTCGGTAGCCACAGCTCGGAGTACTGCTTTGGGTGCGAGCCGTAGGTGATGCGGGCCGTCGGCGAAGGGATCGTCACCACAGCCTTTGTGCGCATGTTGGTCACGCACAGGTCTGCGCGCGCCTCCGAAAGTGCCACGAACGCAAGTCCCGCGACGAACGCGGCGCCAACCATTCGGACAAGCCTCCGCCCAGACGAATCATGCCGGTTTTGCATTTCGTTCCTCAGCCTCTTGCAGCGTTGCGTTCCTCAAGCGCCTTGCGGTATGCCGCAAGGTCCATCTCAGCCTGCGCCACGCCGCTCTTCACGGCAGCCTCCGCCACCGCGTACGAGACCTCCACGAACAGGCGGCGGTCGAACGGTTTCGGGATGATGTATCCGTCGCCGAACACGAGCCGCTCGCCGGGATAGAGAGCCTGCACATCATCGGGTACGGGCTGGCGCGCCAACATGGCGAGGGCGTTCGCCGCCGCCACCTTCATCTCCTTGTTTATCGTGCGTGCACGCATGTCGAGCGCGCCACGGAAGAGGTACGGGAAGCCAAGCACGTTGTTGATCTGGTTTGGATAGTCGCTGCGGCCCGTCACCATGACGTACCGCCGCCCTGCGAGAGCCTTGGCGGCCTCGGCGGGGTCTATCTCCGGATCGGGGTTCGCCATCGCAAAGATAGCGGGGAAGTCGGCCATCTTCTTCACGTCCTCCCCAGTCAGCACGTTTGCCGCCGACACGCCTATGAACACGTCCGCCCCGGCAAGCGCATCCTTGAGCGTGAGCCTGTCGGTCTCGACGGCGTGCTTCCGCTTGTACGGATTGAGGTCGGTGCGGTCGGTGCGGATGGTGCCTTTCGTGTCGCACATCGTGATGTCCTTGACCCCCGCCGCCTTGCACATCTCGCAGATGCGGATGCCTGCCGCGCCGGCGCCGTTCATCACGATCCTGAGCTCGGAGAGCCGTTTTCCCGCCAGCTCCGCATAGTTCATCACGCCGGATAGCGCGATCACCGCCGTCCCCCACTGGTCGTCATGGAACACCGGGATGTCCAGCGCCGCGTCAAGCGCATCCTCGATCTCGAAGCAAGCCGGTGCGGCTATGTCCTCAAGGTTCACGCCTCCATACTGCGGCGCAAGCGCCATCACGGCGGCTATCACGCGCTGAGGGTCAGTTTTGCCGGTGTCCTTCCCATCCTGACGGCAGTGCGCGAGCGGAACGGGCCACGCATCCACGTCGCCAAACGACTTGAACAGCACCGCCTTGCCTTCCATCACGGGGATGGACGCCGCAGCGCCGAGATCGCCAAGGCCGAGGATCGCCGTGCCGTCGGATACGACCGCCACGAGGTTTGGCTTCGCCGTGCAGTCGTACACGGAGCCGGGATTCTCGGCTATCGCCTTCACCGCCTGCGCCACTCCAGGAGTGTACGCTAGGCAAAGATCCTCTTTCGTCTTCAGCGCCTTCGGAAGGCGCACCCCCACCTTGCCACCCTTGTGGTAGGCAAGCACCTCCTCGCGCGAGAACGCCGCCATCTCAGGCCTTCTTTCCTTCCTCGGGCTTGGCGCTCCCCTCCACGGCGACCTTCTTGATGACAACAGGCTTCACCGGCACATCCTGATGCATTCCGTTGTTGCCGGTCTTCACCTTGGCGATCTTGTCCACGACCTCCATTCCCTTCGTCACCTTGCCGAACACCGCATACCCGAAGCCCTGCGGCGTGGGGTTGCGGAAATCGAGGAAGCTGTTGTCCACAAGGTTGATGAAGAACTGGCTCGTCGCGGAGTCAACCACCATCGTACGCGCCATGGCGATCGTGCCGCGTGCGTTCTTGAGCCCGTTCATCGCCTCGTTGCGAATCGGGGCCTTCGTGGGCTTCTGCCCCATGTCCGGCGTGAATCCTCCACCCTGGATCATGAATCCGTCGATCACGCGGTGGAATATCGTGCCGTCGTAGTGGCCTCCCTTCGCGTAGTCGGCGAAGTTCTGCACCGTGGCGGGAGCCTTCTTTTCGTCCAGCTCAAGTTCAATGGTTCCGAGGTCGGTTTCTATTGTGGCTTTCATCTTTTTCCTTTCTTATGCACCTAAAAGTCATCCTGCCCTGCCCTTTTGGCGTGGCGAGCTTGCCGCGCCCGCCGGATTCCGTGCGGCGAGCAGCTTCTTGAGATCCTGCACGCGGTCCTTCGCGGCAACGAGCACGCCGTCTCTGGTGGTCACGATAACAACGTCCTTGAGGCCCAACGCGGCTATCGGCGCGCCTTCCGCCACAGCCACCACGCCGGAGCAGTCGAGAAGCGTCGCTCCGCCGCGCACCGCGTTTCCGGTTCCGTCCTGCGGCAGATGCCGCCCGGCGGAAGACCATGTGCCCACATCGTCCCAGCCGAAGTCGCCAGCCGTCACGAGCACGTTCTCCGCCTTCTCCATCACGGCGTAGTCGAACGATATCTTAGGCAAGCGCTCGTAGTCCTTGGGCGTGATGCCGACAAGCTGCGGCGCGTATTTTGCGAGCGCCGCCTTGAGCGTGGACACCTTCCACACGAACATGCCGGCGTTCCAGACGTACCTGCCGCTCTTCACGTACTTCTTTGCCGTGGCGAGATCGGGCTTCTCCACGAACCGCTCCGCCCTGAACACATCGCCGCACGGCCTGCCTACCTTGATGTAGCCGAAGCCCGTCGCCGGATATGAGGGCTTCACGCCCATCGTCACGATCGCGTCAGTCGCTGCTGCGGCCTTGGCGGCCTGCGCCAGTATCCGCCTGAACGCCTCCACGTCCTCCATCAGCTGATCAGCTGTAAGGATCGCGGTCACGGCCTTTTCGCCGCCGAGCCGTTCGACCGCAGTGCACGCGGTTGCCACAGCCGCCGCCGTGTCGCGCCTGCACGGTTCTAGGAGTATGTTGCGCCTCGGTATCTCCGGCAGTTCGCGGTACGTGGCCCTTGCGAGTGCCTTGCCAGTCACTATCAGTATGCGCTCGGGCGGAACAACTCCCTTGAGCCGCTCAACGCTCTGGCGCAGCAGGGACCTGCCACCGAAAACATCGAGGAACTGCTTGGGGCGCTCCGGAGTGGAGAGCGGCCAGAACCGCTCCCCGCTGCCACCAGACAGAATCGCCGCATATAAATCCTTTTTCATGGCCAGATTATACCATAAATGGGGCGAGGCGGCCGTTCTCGAGGTGAAGCGTGCGGTCGCACTGCGCCGCAGCTTCGGCGGAATGGGTGACCATCACGAGCGCGAACGGCTTTCCTCCAAAGCCCATCAGCAGCTTAAGTATCTCGGCACCGGTCATGGCGTCGAGATTGCCGGTGGGCTCGTCGGCGAAGATTATCTCAGGCTCGCACATGAGAGCACGGGCAAGCGCCACGCGCTGCTGTTCGCCGCCCGACAGCTCCGCCGGCAGATGGTGCGCGCGGTCGGCGAGCCCCACCTTGTCCAGCAGCGCCTTCGCGCGGTCGGAGGCGCGCACAACGCGCGATGCGGCCGTTCCCGCCATGGACGGCAGGATGACGTTCTCCAGTACGGTCAGCTCCGGCATAAGGCGAAAGCTCTGGAACACGAACCCTGCGTTCACCATGCACTTCACGGAGCCGGAAGTCGGCCTGTCGAGTCCGCCGAGTATGTTCAGGAGTGTCGTCTTTCCCGCCCCGCTGCGTCCGGTCACCGCCACATGCTCGCCGGATGCGACGGCGAACGACACGCCGTCCAGGACCCGGATGGGAGGCTGGCCTGGGATGCGGTACTCCTTGACGACGCTCTCGACCTCAAGTACGTTCATCTGGCGGGTCTCACTCGTTCTCGTCGCCGTCGAACCGCTTCACGAGCGGGCGGTTCAGCATCTTCTCGTACAGGTCTATGTAGCGCTGCGCGCAAGCCTCGTGGTTGAAACGGCGGAGCGACTCGGTCATTATGCGGCTGACTTCGCGCGCCCGCACATCCGCAGGCTGATGCCAGAAGTCCATCGCACGGTCCATCGCCCAGAACAATCCGTTGGAGTCGTACGTGTCGAAGATGAATCCGTTGCCTCGGCTGCCGGCGACGTCAAGCATCTCCACAGTATCGTGCAGGCCGCCGGTATTGTGGGCAACGGCGAGCGAACCATAGATCGGCGCCTGCATCTGCGGAAGCCCGCACGGCTCGAAGAGGGACGGCATCACCATGAAGTCGGAACCCGCGAAGCCGAGCTGGGACAAGCGGGCGTCGAAGGAGTGCACGCCGAGCCTGGCGCCTATTCCGTGGAACGAGCGGATGTCCCAGAACGGCTGCTGATATGCGCCGTTCGCGACGATTGCGAGCTGCGCGCCGTCCTGCCAGTACTTCGCCAGAAAGCGGTAGGCGATATCCGTGAGCAGCTGCGGCCCCTTCTGCACCGGGTCGAGGCGCGACGGCCAGAAGAACACCGGTGCATCCGGGTTCTGCTCAAGGCCAAGCGCCTTCTGCAGCTCCAGCTTGTTGCGCCGCTTGCCCTCCACATGACTGTCGGGGCCGTAGCGGAAGACGAGCTTGTCGTCGATGGCGGGGTTGTCGGTGGGGTCTGGCGCGTTGAGGATGCCTGCGGCGCAGCCGGCGTGGTACTTGTTGCGGATCTCGCTGCGGATTGAGTCCGGGATGAACGAGTGCCACCCGTTGACGATCTCCTGAAGGAACGTGGGGGACACGGTGTTGATGTAGTGGGCGGCGAATATGCCGGACGCCTGAAAATCCACGGGATTGGAGCCGCGCGACTCCTCGTAGTTATACGGGGGGCGCGAATAGTAGAGGTTGCCCCAGAACTCTGCGGCGTCGATGCCCATGTCCTCCACCTGCGCAAGGGTCATCTTGTGCGTGTGTATGTTGTGCACGGTGAAGAGGCAGGGTATCCCCTCGCGCCGCGCCGCCGCCGGGATCAGCCCTGTCATCCAGTCGTTGCAGTGGATCAGGTCGGGCTGAACGGTGTTGATGATGTTGTTGATCACCTCGCGCTGGAACGCCAGGGAGAGCTTAGCGTTGCCGTCGCCGCGGGAGTATACGTGGTCCCGATAGTAGAAGCAGCGGTCTTCAGCGAGGTGGATGCGCTCGTTCGGCATGCGGCTCTTGTACACGCGCAGCTCGTCGGCGACAAGCTGTGCCGTCTCCTCGTGAAACATGCGCCGGTAGTGGGGAAGCGCCACGTGCACATCGGCACCGAGGTCGAACAGCGCGGCAACCAACGATGCCGACACGTCGGCCATGCCTCCGGCCTTCGCGCTCATCTGACCCGCAAGGTTGCCCATGCCCTCCGGGAGATAGGTTATCTCCGGAGTCACGATCAGGATGCGCGGCTTCTTCGGAGCGGGTACGGATTTCTTTCTCGGTTGACGTGCTCTCATTTATGGGTTTAACCTCCGAAATCAGCGGTCTGCGCCGACAGGCGCGAAAAACGACTGAAGCTCCTCTAGATCGGGGACGCGCGCGCGCATGAACGCCTTGACGTGCGCATAGATGTCGGCGGCACCCGCCGTTGCGCAAAGTGCACGCACCTCGCCGGCAAGCGCCTCGCCGTCGGCCGGCGGCACGGAACGGAGCGTCTTGCGGATCACCGGGATGTAGCTCGCGCTCATGGACAGCTCGGTGACACCAAGCGAGGCCCACAGAACGGAGAGAATCGGGTCGCTCGCAGATTCGCCGCACACCGCGCACGGGATGCCCGCGCGCTTCGCCGCCTGCGCCGTGCGGTCCACAAGCTGTATCACGGCTGGGTTGGTCGGCTGGTATAGGTAGGAGACCTGCTCGTTGCCGCGGTCCGCAGCCATCGTGTACTGCACAAGGTCGTTAGTGCCTATCGAGAAGAACGACACCTCCTTCGCGAAGATATCCGCGTTCAGCGCGGCGGACGGAATCTCGATCATGCATCCCACTGGCAGATGGTCGTCGAACGGGATGCCGGCCATGCGCAGCTGCTCCATCGCGCGGATCAGCTCGGCGTTTGCCTGGCGGAGCTCCTCGATCGTCGCGACCATCGGATACATCAATGCCGCCCTGCCGCACGCGCTCGCCTTAAGTATCGCCCGCAGCTGGGCCCGGAACACGTCCCGGCGCGAGAGCAGGAAGCGGATCGAGCGGTTTCCGAGGAACGGGTTCGCCTCCTTCGCCTTCGCGCCGCGCACCATCTTGTCGCCGCCGATGTCAAGAGCGCGGAACACAACGCGCGCGTCAGGCCCCAGCGCGGCAACCGCCTTCACGGCCTCCGTGTATGCGATGGTCTGCTCGTTCTCCGTCGGCTCGTCCGTGCCGCCAAGCCACAGGTATTCGCTGCGGTATAGCCCCATGCCCTCCGCGCCGAAGGCCGCGAGCGAACCGAACGGGATGCCGGGCTGGACGTTTGCCAGGAGCTTCACCTGCATCCCCTGGCATGGCTGCTGGCGCGACTCCTCAAGCGCCGCCATCAGCTCGCGCTCACGCCATATGAGCCGGGCGAACTGCTCGCGCGTTTCGCGGTCGGCGTTCACTGTCACCGCGCCGTTGGTGCCGTCGAGCAGCACATGGTCGCCGGCCTTCACCCTTGACGTTATGTCGCCAAGGCCCGTGACGGCCGGTATGCCCATCGCGCGCGCCAGCAGCGCCACGTGGCTCGTTGCGGAACCGCGGTTTGTCGCAAAGCCAAGTATGTAGCGGCGCGGAAGCGACACGGTCTCGGACGGCGTGAGGTCGTCCGCCACCACGATCACGGGGCTCTTGATCTGCGAAAGCGCGGTCTCTGCGCGCCCGGTGAGGACGCGGAGCATGCGCCGCTCTACATCGTCGAGGTCGCGCGCCCGCTCGCGCAGGTAGGGGTCGTTCATGCGCTCGAACGACTTGCGGAAGCCGTCCACCACGCGCCGCATCGCAGCCTCCACGTTCAGCCGCTCCTCGCGGATCAGCTTCTCGATCGATGCGATTATGACCTCGTCCTCAAGGATGACGAGATGGTTCTTGAAGATGTCTGCCTCGGTCGAGGTGACGCGCGCCGCCACATCCGTAACCACGCCCTCGAGCTGGCGGCGCGTCTCGGCGCGCGCCTCACGGTAGCGGGCAAGCTCGGCGCCTACCTTTTCGGCCGGAAGCCTGTATTCGGGGAGGGCGGCATCGCGGTCGCCGACGTAGAGGAACACCGGGCCGGACACAAAGCCGCGGCTCGTAGCCGTGCCTGCCACGGTTACCATGCGCCTCGTATCTCCCGCCTCGCCGTTCACTGTTCGTCAGGGATGCCGAACTTGTTCTTTATCAGTTCGTCGAGCTTGTCGAGCACCTCGCTGGCCTGCGGCCCGTCAGCGGTAACCTTGAGCACGGTTCCGTGCACGGCCTCAAGCGTCATCAGCGCCATGATGGACTTGCCCGAGACTACGTTGCCGTCCTTCTCCACCTGCACATCGGCATCATAGCGCGATGCGATCTTGGCGAAAAGCCCGGCCGGCCTCACGTGAAGGCCGTATTTGTTTATGAGTGTGAATTCTCTCGTCGCTTTCATGCGAGAGCCCTCCTTTTTAGTTGTTCATCCAGCGCGGCCGCCGGGTCATAGCCGGCAGAGCGAAGCTTATGCTGCTGCGCGGCTATCTCCACGAGGTTCACGAGATCGCGCCCGGCCGACACCGGGATCACGATCTCAGGCACCCTCACGCCGAGAATGTCGGTCGCGAGGCAGCCCTCCCCCACGCGGTCCAGCTCGCCGTTGACCTCCTCCATTCGCTTGAAGGATATCACAAGGTCGAGCCGCTTCTCCTCGCGCACGGCAGTAACGCCGAACACGCTCGGCACGTGGATTATGCCGATCCCGCGTATCTCCATGTAGTTACGCGTGCTTCCGGCATATGCGAAAAGCATGTTGTTGGCCACATCCTTGCGGATGCAGGTGAGATCGTCGGCGACGAGCGCGTTGCCGCGCTTGATGAGCCCGAGCGCCGTCTCCGACTTCCCGAGCCCGGGCGCGCCGCGCATGAGCACTCCAATCCCAGCCACCTCCACCGTAGTGGCGTACAGCTTTGCGGTGGGGGCGGAAAGGGTCTCGAGCACGAACGTGCTGGCGTGTATCAGGTTGCGCGTGAGCAGCGGGGACGCGAGTATGGTCGCCCCAGCCTGCCGCGCCAGCGCCTCGATCTCGTCGGACACCTTCAGCCCGGCGGCGAACACGATGCAGTACGCGCCATGCTCGAACAGCGCCTGAAGCCGCGCCACGCGCTCGGTCCTTCCAAGGCTCGAAAGATAGGCGCTTTCGGCCTTCCCCACCACCTGGATGCGCTTGTGCGCGAAATTCCCGAAGAACCCGGTGAGCGCAAGGCCGGGACGGTACATCATCGGCTCGGTGACAGGATGATCCAGCCCGGCGTCGACCACGACGTCGAGCTTCAGGCGATCCCTCCCAGCCGCCACGAACTCTCGCAGCGAGAACCGCGTTGCCTTTATGATGCCCTTATCCCCGTCCATTGCACTCCTGCCGTCAGTTGCGGACGGATCCTTTGCGCGCTGCGCGCACGTTGCCCTTGCGGGCCTTGACGCGCATCTTCAGCAGCTGGCGCTCGGCGCGGGCGGCGGCGGTGTCGATCACGCTCTTGGCCGACTCCGAGAACTCCTTCGCTCCCACTGCGGTAGTGCCGAGGCGATTCGCCACGACCTCCGCCATGTACATGTGCTTCTTCACGTCGATGTCGATAACGCAGGTCACCTTCGTGACCTTCGGGAACGCCTCGCAGAGCTTCTCCATGCGCTGCTGCGCATAGTCCTTCAAAGCCTCGATCCGAACGTCGGAGTGACGCATTGTGATTTCGATACTGGCCATATTCTTTTCTCCTTTTTTGGGTTGCTACATGTGGAAATCCTCGCCAAGGTATTTGGCGCGGACCTCCGGATCGTTGACAAGTTCGCTTGAGGTGCCTTCCTTGAGAAGGCGCCCGTTGTAGACGAGATACGCGCGGTCCACCACGCTGAGGGTTTCGCGCACGTTGTGGTCGGTGATGATGATGCCGAGCCCCTGGTCGCGCAGGCGGCGCACGATGTCCTGGATGTCGTTCACCGCGAGCGGATCGACGCCCGCGAACGGCTCGTCCAGCATCAGGATAGACGGCTTGCGCACGAGCGCGCGGGCGATCTCCAGCTTGCGCCTCTCGCCGCCGGAGAGCGTGTACGCCGGCTGGCGCGCCACCTTCATCAGGTCGAACGTGGACAGAAGCTCCTCGCAGCGGGCCTTGCGGTCGCGCCCGGACATGCGGAGCGTCTCGAGGATCGCCATCACGTTGTTCCACACCGAAAGCTTGCGGAAGATGGACGCCTCCTGCGCGAGGTAGCCGAGCCCGCGGCGGGCGCGCATGCACACCGGCAGCCGCGTGATGTCCCTGCCCTGGAACTCCACTCGCCCCTCGTTCGGCTTAACAAGCCCGACTATCATGTAGAACGTGGTGGTCTTGCCGGCTCCGTTGGGGCCGAGCAGCCCCACGACCTCGCCGCAGCGGCAGTCCACGTTCATCCCGTTCACGACCGTGCGGTCGCCGTAGATCTTCACGAGACCCGTCGCAACGAGATCAGGCCTTGCCTGCTCAGCCACCATGTCGTTCATCGCATCTATGACCGGATCACCCATCGATCACTTCCCTATGAGCTTCTTCATGCTTTCCTGCCCGCCGAATCCGCCAGGCATTGTGATTACCGGGTTCTCGACCTCCACCTGCTCGGAGTTGAGCCAGAACACGATCTTCTCGCCCTTGACGTCGGAGCCCTTCTTGCCCTCCTCGCGGAGCTGCGCCGTGATCTCGTCGCTCGAGTACATCACCACCCGCCCGAGCTTCTTGTTGAACGTTGCGCGCGCGCAGTACGCCCGCTTGTCCTCGTTCGTGATGGCCACGTTCCCGATCGCGACAAGCCGCTTGAGGTCGTTCGTGCCGTCAAGGAACAGGAACAGCCTGTCGGCATGCATCTGGTACTGCTCGTCGTCCACATACACATTGCGGTCAAACAGCACCACGCCCTCTTTGCGGTCGTAGTCTGTGCGGTCTGCAGTTATGATCGCATCGCGCGACGGTTTTTTCTTATCCTTATCGGCCTTCTTCGCCTTTTTGTCCTTCCCGTCCTTCTTGGCCCCGGTCTTAGCCCCACCGCTCGGCTCCGCCGCCTTCTCGACGGTCAGGTCGGCCTTCGGCTCTTCTACGGCGGCTGGCGCAGGCTTCGTCTCCTCAGTTACGGCAGGCGCAGGCTCGGCCTTCGGCGCAGGCGTCGGCGCTTCTGCGGCGGCTGGAACTGGCGCAGGCGCAGGCTCGACCTTCGGCTGCTCGGTTGCGGCTGGCGCAGGCTTCGGAGCGTCATCCTTTATGACTTTCACGGGGGCAACGTCCTCAAGGAAGGAGCGCGCGGGCTTCTTCCTCAGCATCACCGCGTCAGCCGAAGAGTCGGCAACTGCCGCCACGGTAAACAGCATTCCCAATGCAATGACCGTCAATCTCATTTAGAAAGCACCTTCCTCGCGTCAAGGCTCAATGCCTTGGTGCGGATTTCCGTTTCAGAAAAGATCTTTATGAACTCGCGGTCGAACGAGAAGTAGATGCCGCGGCCCTTGATGATGTTGCCGTCCCAGTTCATGTAGGCGTTGCCTGCAACCCATCCGGACTTCGACTTGCGGTCCACTATGCAGTTGTCGGCGGTGAGGTAGGCGGTGACGGTCTTGCCGTCCTCCTTGTACTGCTCCACGCGGATATCCTCGCCCCAGATGAAGCCGGTATCCACGAACATGAACGCCTTCTTTGCGCGCAGGCGGCTCTTGACTGCGCCGCCGGGATACGTCTCGAGAGGGAACGTAACGTTCTCCGCCGGAGCCTCTACCTTCTTGATGCAGTCGTCGTAGGCCGTTCGCAGACGCAGCATGTCCGAATCGTCGCCGCGCTCGCCGAGCCACTTCTCCGAGTCGAACGCCATCGCCGAGAGCGCGAGCAGCGCCGGCAGCACTATCCGCAGAATCCTCACGCCCGCCGCTCCTTCGGTTTGCCGCCCTTAAGGTCCCTCACCACGGCGTCTATCGCGATCAGCCGCCGCCAAAGCCCCTCCACCTCGCGGAACGCGATGGCGTTCGCGGCGTCGGAAAGCGCCTTCTTCGGGTTCATGTGCGTCTCCATGAACACCCCGTCCACGCCCGTCGCGACTGCCGCCCGCGCCAGCGCGGGGGCGAAGCGCCCATCGCCGCCGGAGCCAGTGCCAAGCCCGCCGGGACGCTGCACGGAGTGCGTGGCGTCCATAACCACAGGATAGCCAAGCTCGCGCATTATCAAGAGCGAACGCATATCCGCGACGAGGTTGCGGTAGCCGAAGCTCGCCCCGCGCTCGCACAGCACGATGCGCCGATTCCCCGTGGACTCGATCTTGCGGATGACCTGCGCCATGTCCTCCGGCGCCATGAACTGCCCCTTCTTTACGTTCACCACGGCGCCGGTTTCGCCTGCCGCCACCACGAGATCGGTCTGCCGCGCGAGGAACGCCGGTATCTGAAGGACGTCGCACACCGCCGCAACGCGCGCGCACTGCCACGGCTCGTGTACATCGGTGAGCACGGGCACGCCGAAGCGCTCGCGGATTTCCGCGAGGATATCGAGTCCCTCCTCGATGCCTGGGCCGCGGAACGAGTCCACGCTCGTGCGGTTGGCCTTGTCGAAGCTTGCCTTGAAGATGTATCCCACCTTCAGGCTTGCCGCCAGAGCAGACAGGCGCGCTGCGAGATCGAGCGCCATCTTTCTGCTTTCGATCACGCAGGGCCCGGCTATGAAAGTCAAGGCTCCGTCTCCGAACGCGACACCACGGTCAACGTCGATTTTTCGTACCTTCATGAAAGTTTCTTTTTCTCCAGCGCGCAATTATACCATAAATCGCTGTTCGTGCGCGTTCAATTTCACCTGGAATTCGGAAATCCCGCGTGCTCCTTGTCTCGCCCCCGCCTGGACATCAAAAGTCCCCGACCTTTGGA
>CAMPAA010000051.1 GCA_946631345.1 uncultured Verrucomicrobiota bacterium | reverse complement strand
CGCCGAGGAACTTCAGCTCCTTCTCGAGAAGGAAGCCGGAGACCGCCGGGCGCAGGTAGTCAGCCACGACCGCCGTGGAGGCGTGGGCGCGATGAGCCGTTCCGAACGCGTCATTGGCGTAAACGTCGCCATAGGATGCGAGCTTCTTGGCCATCGCCGCGCGCTTCTCCTTGAGCTCGGCCTTCTTGGCCTGAAACTCCTCCTCGGTGAGATGGATGCCCTTCTTGTCGTCATCCTTCTTCACCTTGCCATCTTCGGCCTTGTAGAAGCGGGTGTTCTCCAGAAGTGCTACCTCGCCCGGCTTGAGAGCCGAAACCACCGCGTCAGCGTTCATGCAGTCCTCGGCAAACGCCACCGGCTTGCCCAGACAGGCCGCCAGATGCTCGGCGACGGGCTTGAGCGAGAACTCAGCCTCGTACCCCTTGCCCTTCGGCCTGCCCAGATGGCTCATGAGCACCAGCGAGGCACCTTGCTCCAGCACGTACTTGATGGACGGCAGCGCCGCCTGAATGCGCGTGTCGTCGGTGATCTTCCCCGAACCGTCCTTTGCCATCGGCACGTTGAAATCAACGCGCATCAGCACGCGCTTGCCCTTGAGATCGACATCCCTCAGAGTCTTCTTCGCCATGATTCACCTTCCTCCGCCAATCACTTGGCCAAGACGGTCTTGTTCATCTTGAGCTGCGCGCGGGACTTCCGGCGGTTTGCGGCGTTCTTCGTTATGACGCCCTTCTTGACCGCCTTGTCGAGCCCGCTGACGAACTCCTTGAACTTCTTCTCGGCATCTTCCTTCTTGCCGGCATCAGCCGCCTTGAAGAGCTTCTTGTGGTCGTCATGAAGCTGCGTCTTGACGGACGAGTTGCGCTTGTTCGCCTTGGCGTTCTGACGGTCACGTTTACGGGCGGCACGGCCGCCTTTGATATTGGCCATTTCTATTTCTCCTGATTTCCTAAAAGAAAACGAGTGCGCATTTTATCAAAATTCCCTCTTGACTTCAAGGGGCGAATTTCGTATAATCCGCGCCGTTTTTTAACCAAGCCAGGTTAGCACAGCTGGTAGTGCGGCTCATTCGTAATGAGCAGGTCGGCGGTTCGAATCCGTTACCTGGCTCCAGCCTTTGGGAAACCTTGTCATGTTTCCTTGGCGATACTCTTTCGTTCACGAAAAGAAATCGTTCACGCGCGCAAGTAGTTCATGGCCAGAAGCCACCGCATGCACCGAAGCGGCGATGGACTTCCTGAAGATTGCGCCGTAGTTCTTCGCCACGATGCGGCGGTCTGCGATGACCACAACGCCGCGGTCGCTCTTGGTGCGCACCAGCCGCCCGAAGCCCTGCCTGAACTTTATGACCGCCTCCGGCACCATGTAGTCCCGGAAGGAGCTTCCCCCCTCCGCCTCGATCTGCTCGCTGCGCGCCTCCGTGACCGGCTCGCCCATCTGCGGGAACGGGAGTCTGGCGAGTACCACGCACGAAAGGGCGTCGCCCGCGACGTCCACGCCCTCCCAGAAGCTCTGCGAACCGAAAAGGACGGTTCTGCCGCCAGCCTTCAGGCGCGCTGCCATCGCCTCGCGCGACAACCCCTCGCCCTGCACGAACAGGTTTAGTCCGGCGGCCTCGAACAAAGGTCTGGACAGCTCCGCCGCCGCGCGCATCATATCGTATGCGGTGAACAGCACCAGCCCGCGACCGCCTGTCGCGGAGAAGAGGTCGCGGAGAAACGGTGCGAGCGCCTCAGCGTAGCGTTCACCGTCCGTCGCGGGATCAGGCAGAAAATCCGGCGCCAGAACAAGCGCCTGGCGGAAATAGTCGAAAGGCGAAGCGGCCACCAGCCGTCTGGTGCGGGAACTCTCGCCATCCGCCCCTTCGCGCGGCGTGCAGCCAAGCCGTTTCGCCATGTAGTCAAACCTGTCGCCGACGCGCAACGTCGCGGAGCATAACACAACGGAGTCCTTCACGTCGTAGAAGCATCTACGCATCTGTTCGGCCACGCTAAGCGGTGCCGCCACCAGCCTTACATCCGCCCCCCTGCCGCCCTTGCCAGACGACTGGAGGTTTCTCTCCGCCCAGTACACGTACTGTGGATTGCCGCCTGTCAGCACAAACTTCGTCTCGGCAAGGTACGATCTGACCTCGCCCGCCATCTGCACCGCCTGCACGGCAAGGTCTGCGAAGAAGTTGAATTCGCCGTCGTCAGCCGCGTTCTCCAGGCATTGCGCAATCCCGGAAAGCGTGTCTGCAAGACCGGCCAGCTTCTCCTCGAACTTCAGCAGCGCGGCAGCAAGAGCGCTTTCGTCCCACTGAACGGAATTGTAGTCCCTGAAAAGACCGTGCAGGGAATACTGGCGCGGGCCGTACTCGTCCTCGCCCGTTCGCGGCCTGCGGTACCTGACCATGTTTGCGCCGGTCTCCGGGTTGAACATGTGAGCCGCCACGTCGAAAACGGCGTCCGCCTCCAGCTGCACGAATGCGCACGCCGTTCGGGCCTTCTGTGCCAACTCGCGGATGCGTTCCACGTCTGACACCCTGGCGAGCGCACCGCAATCGAGCTGGCGCTGGATCGAGCCGAGCACGCCCTTCTCCCTGCCACGGTCTCCACGGCGGCGGCGCGTGATCCGCCCCACCAGCTGCGCAAGCGTCGCACGGGAGAACTCGTGCGAAAAGAACTCGGTGGCTATATCCTCCAGATTGTGCGCCTCGTCGAATATGAGCCGCCCGTACGCTGGAAGTATGCCGCTTCCAGGATTCGCCGCCTCGGCAAGCACAAGCGCATGGTTGGCGACAATCAGGTGGGCGCGCTGCGCACGCTCCCGCGCCTTGCGGATAAAGCATTTCGTGCCGTACGGACACCGTCTGCCCGCGCAGTCCTCGCCTGCGCAAACGAGTCTGGCGCGCAGGAGAGGCAGGCTCACCGCATCCATGTCGCCGTCGCATTTCGCATCGTGGAGCCATTCCACGACAACCCCGAACTCGGCACGTTCGTCCCGGCTCATCGCGTAGTAGCCGTCGCGCATCAGCTCGCCCAGAGAACGGAGGCAGAGATAGTTGGCGCGGCCTTTCAGCAGAGCCACGCGCACCTCGTCGCGCACCGTGCGCACCGCGCGGGGGATGTCGTTTGAGATGAGTTGGCTCTGGAGGTTGCGCGTTGCCGTGGAGACTACCACCGGCGTGTCGTTCAGCACCGCCCAGCCAACCGCCGGAACAAGGTATGCCAGCGATTTTCCGACGCCCGTGCCGGCCTCGATCATCAGGTGTTCGCGCCCGTTGAAGGCACGCACTACGGCCTTGAGCATGTCTATCTGCCCGGGTCTGGCCTCATATCCATTCATCGCGCCAAGCGTGCCGCCTGGCTGAAGGTGCGCCGCCACCGCTTCGACATCAAGCGGCGAACAGTCTTCGTGGTCCGGCAGTCCGCACTTCTTCCCGCCGGACGGCATTTCCGGAACGCATGATGCCCAATCGGGGTCGTCCGCAAACAAAGCCGGATCGGCATTAGCTGTCCGAATGCCGCTCAACGCCGGACAAGCTCCTTGAAGTTGGCCGGGAGAACGTCTGCTAAGACGAATCTGCGAATCATTGCGGATGGCATTGACTCAATCTCTTTCTCTTTATTTGCTGGAGAGGGCAGATTATACCACATCCCACTTTATAGCCTACTCAACAAACGCCCGGAATGCCGTGGCGGCACGCGCACTTAGCGCGAACACGGTAAACCCATCCAGTCCGAGGCCGCGCACCACCTCTATCTGCTCGCTGAGCCGGCGCAGGTCTTCTCCATCGTCCACCCAACAGCTCAAGCCGATGCCGGGATACACCTTCACCTTCCCTGCCGCCTCAATCTGCGCCTGCAGCTGCCCTCTGAAAAGCGCCGTGGAAAGCGTGTAGTCCATGGGGCACACGAAATCAAGCCAACCTTTGCGGCACCACAGCGGCCAGTCCTGCCCAACCGCGTCCGGACAAGACTCCACGGCAGGGAACACCGCGGCCGAAATCAGCGGACGCGCGCCTTTCCCCGATTTCAGCCGTTCGTACACCGACCGCACGACCGCAGAAATGTTGTCGCGGCGGAAGTCCAGCCACTTGCGATTTAGCGCGGCGTCATTCTTCAGGTCTTTTGGCCAATCCGGCACAGACGCGCCGATCTTCGTCTCAAACCTCCGGCGGCATCCGTCGCAGAAGCAGCTGCCGGAACCGTCGTAACGGATATAGTCGAAATGGACGCCGTCTACGCCACGCCGCGCCAGCTCAAGCATCGTATCCACCTCGACCTGCCGATTCTCCGGATTTGACGGACAGAACCACCCGTTGTCCGGCTTTCCGTTGGAGAGCACCTGCGTTCGCCCTGCCGCCTGCATCTTCTTGCGGTATGCGTCAGAGACCGATGACCCCATCTTCCAGCACACCTTCCACACATGCAGACGTATCCCATGGCGGCGGCATGCCGCCAAGCATAGGTCAAGCGCATCGCCGCTGGTCTTCACGAAAGACGCCACCGGAAGCACGCTCGACCGGTAGTACGCCACTCCGCCCCAGCAGAGGTTGGCGATCAGGTCGGTGTAGCCAGTATCCTTCATGAGCTTCACCGACGCTTCCCAGTCGTGCTCGGCGTCATATCCATACGGGGTGTGGCACCAGACGAATCGCCGCTCGCCCGGCTTCAGCCCGACAGACCGCGCCAATCGCCGCTGTTCAGCCGCCCGTTGCTCTGCCTTCCGTTCTACCGCCTCGAGGTTGCCTCTCAGCTCCGGCGCAAGGCTTGCGACCATTGCCTGCATGAACGCCAGCTGCTCCCGCGATGCGCCACCACGCCAGATGTGGCTCATGTAGAGACCGGTCGGCGTGCGTATCAGCGCAGGCACGCCAAGCGAGCGTCTGTTCCTGTCGGCCCAGTCGGCCACGACATCGCCATCACCCGTCAGCTCCGCGCGAACGGCTCGCCATGATCCCTGCGGCGCGAAATCCGGCTGACCGGCAAGCCCCTTGCCTACGCGCAGGAATCCGGTAATCGTGGTGTCCGGCGTGGACGGCACGAAATCCCCCACCCGCCTCACGCCGATCAGCCTTGAGACCTCCTGCGGCATGACATAGCACACCAGCAGCTTGCCGCCATGCGATGTGAAGTCCTTGAGTATGTTGAACGCCTTTGGCGGCAACGACGGATTGTATGGCAGAATTACCGCCCGTATGCCGTCAAGCGCAGATTCGGTGAGATCCGAATCTACGATCTGCCGCGCAGCTATGCCAAGCACGCCAAGAGTTGCGGCGAAATTCCTGGGCCAGAGCGCGGCGTCCCTGCCAGCATTCTCGGAAGTCGCGCGGAGGACCGCTATCTTGGCGTTCTCACGGAAAGGCTTGACGTTCGATATCTGGAAGCTGGCGTTGCGCTTTGCGCCGCGCCATCCGCAAATGCGATAGCTCTTGGCGTTGCGCCAACCGGACGGATGTCCTTCCTCGTCCGACGCGTCGCTCTTCGCCACGCGGATATGCTCCCACCTACCCTCCTGCTCCGGCGCAAGCCGCGCCGAATACCATCCTCCGCCGCTCCTGAAATAGAGGGTGAAGGACGAAAACGCCGCCAGATCATCGCACTTGAAGTCGAACTCCAGCCCGTCGAAATCAGCCAAACCGCCTGGTATAGGAATGTCGCGGAACACGCGCTCCACGGTTCCCGTGGCGAATCCCGCCTCCAGCCTGATTTCGCCAGACTCCTGCGCGCGGGCGGCAAGTCCCATAACCGCAACGCACAACGCCATTGCAACACCTCTCATGTCCTGTCCTCCCGTTATGAGCCAATCGCATCCACGACCTTGATCGCCTGAACCGTTTCGCGCACGTCATGCACGCGAACGACTGCGGCACCGTGCATCGCACACCAAACGGCAATGCCAAGGTTGCCGCCAAGGTTCTTGCCGGTAACCTTTTCGCCCGTGAGTTTTTTCACGATGCGCTTACGGCTCGCACCCACCAATACGCGTCCGTGCGCCGTCAGCGCAGGGACGGAACGCAACAGCGCCAGATCCTCCTCGCGAGTGGTTCCGAAGCCTATCATAGGATCGAGATAGATGCGCTGCAGCAGCTGCGGTTCACAGGCCACAAGCTCCAGGCATCCGGCAGGCATAACCAGCTCGGTTTGAGGGAACTCGCGCAGCAGAGCCAGCATCGCCGGCACCGGTTCGGGATATACGCAGTTCACGATCGTAGCACCAAGCGAAACGGCGCGCCGAGCCGTCTCGGGATGGTAGGTGTCGACCGAGATCGGAACGACACTGCGCACGGCCTCCATACCATCAAGCACAGGCTCAAGTCGAGTCCATTCCTCCTCCCAGGAAAGGGGTGAGGCTCCAGGACGGGTGGATTCCGCACCGAAATCAATGATGGCCGCACCTTCGCCGATGAGGTTGCGCGCACGCCGAACCGCCTCCTCAGGGCTGAAGTACTTGCCGCCATCCGAGAACGAATCCGGCGTCACGTTAACGATGCCCATCACCTGTGTCATTTCTTAACCTTCTTGCGGATGGCCACGAACCGATCAGGGTTATTCGCCCGCTCCAGTATGTGCGCGGCGTATGTCTCGCAGTAGCGCTGCCCGTCCACCATCTCGTCATTTCGTCCGTTGTAGCGCCTAAGGGCGGTCTTCCAGTCGTCGAAAGTTCCGGATGGGCGTTTCGCCGCCGGCTGGCCGCTCATGCCGAACCCCTTGCGCGCGAGGAACCGGATCGCCGCCTTGATGTTCTGCTCCGCTGTGCCCTCGTTCCGTCTGGAAGGACGCTTGAGTCCGATTGAGGCCTTCGCGTCGCTCCAGTCGCCAGGCACGTTCACCTGCTGAGGATCCACCTCCCACGCCGCAAGCGACTTGGCGTCGCGTCCGCCAGTCTCCTCTATCATATGCGCCTTTACAAGAGCCGTGGTGAGGGCCGGTATCTTCTTCCCCTGCGCCGCCGTCGCGCCCGCCCATTCCGTCCGCTGCCTGTTGAACGCATCCACGCATCTCACGATAAGCGCATCATGTTCCTGATAGCGGTCGTCCTCAAACCCCTTGAAAACCGGCACGCGGCGCACGCGCCATTCGGCGGCGCGGTCAACGATCTCCTGCGGCTTCTTCTCCTCGCCGCCAGCCTTCTTCGATTCGAGCGCCATCCACCTCTTGTGGAAACGGCGGTAGAGCTCCTCGACCTTCTGGAGCGCAGGGCGCTCCGCCGGCGTAACGAAGCGGTCGTCGAAATGCAGGCATCCGTACCTGTCGAACGCGAAACGGTTGTTCAGCACGTTCAGCTCGAACGCCACGCCTCCCTGGGACATGGGCTCCTCCTCCACGCCCTGCGCCAGCAGCTTCTTCAGGTACGCGGCGCGCCTTTCGCCTGACTTCCGCATCACCTGCATGACATCCGAGAACGCCCTGCCCACTTCCATCCATTCCTGAGGCGTGATCTGGAGGGCGGCGGGCGATATCTGGGGCACGGCAGGCCGCCATGCGGCGGCATTGGGCTGCGCAGCGCCTGTCACGGCGCACTGGAGCGCGAAGGCCAAGCAGGCGACCGCACGCACTATTCCCATATGGGCCAATGGCATCCCCATGTGTCACACCTGCGCATGAGGACGGAACCTGCCGGGATGTATGCGTTCGTAAGCTACCTTCTTCGCCGGAACCGGACGCTCCACGCGATGCACCTCTACGCCGTCCACCTTCATTCCCGGCAGCGGGCGCGCAGGGCAGAGGTTCTCGCATGCGCCGCAGCCGATGCATGCGGAGGCATCCACCACAGGCACGCCCTTCACGAGCTTGATTGCCTTTACGGGGCAATGCCGTTCGCAGGCCGTGCAGCGTATCCCGTCGCGCGCCGCCAGGCAGCGGTCCTTGTGCCACACCGCGCGGCCTATGTGAGTGTGCAGCTTCTCCTCGCGCGGAACGGGAATGATAGCCCCGGCGGGGCACACCTCCCCGCATCGAGAACAGCTCGGCCTGCAGTAGCCGTGCTCAAACCCCATCTCAGGCTGGAGGAGGCGCGACAGCGAACGCGATGCGCGCAGCACATGCTCCGGGCATGCCTTCACGCAGAGCTGGCAGCCCACGCACTTCCTCCGGAATGCGCGCAGGCTCACGGCGCCAGCAGGCACGAGCGGCTTGGCTCGCTCTGGCACACCTGGCTCGAAAACCTCCTGAAAGCCTCCATCTGTCAGCTTATCGGCGGCGGCTGCGGCGGCACCCGCCTCAAGGAATCTCCGTCTGGTCATTTCTTGAAGCATCTGCGGCACTCCTCACAATGGTCGCACTTGGCGACCTTGTCCTTGAAAACTGCAATCCCCGAAAACAGCTGGAGCAGCGTCCCGACAGGGCATATCCAGTTGCACCAGAGCCGTCCCCGGCCCACGAACGCAAGCGCCATGACAACGAAAAACAGCACGCCTGTCAGGGTGATGCCGCGTCCGAAGATGGCATATGGATCCAGCCAGACGAACGAGAGCCCCGCCACGCCGGCAATCAGGTAGAGCGCAAACACCGCCCAACGCACGATGCGCTGGCTTCTGGTCTCGGGAAGCCGCGTGCAGACGCGACGGACCTTCTTGCGGGCGCACCAGCGAAGAAAGTCCTGCGCAATGCCGAGCGGACACACTATCTCGCAGTACAGGCGACCGGCCACGATGGCTATAGCCACCACGAAAGCGATTGCGAGAAAATCCAACGCCAGCACAGCGGGCACGGCCTGCACCTTTGCAGCTACAGCGCACGCGCGCACTCCGCAGAACGCAGCGACAACAGCGGCAAGCACCAACGTCGCCACGGCCACCTTGATAGCCCAGCGCACCGGGCCTGCAATGGAGAACTTTACTTTCCCGTTCATCATGCACGCTCCTTAACTTTGAGCGACTCCGTCAGTTCGTCGATGCGCCGCATCTCCTTCGGGATGTCGATGGTCTGCGGGCAGTGCATCATGCACACGCCACATCCCGTGCAGTGGTTCGCCTGGCGGAGGTACGGGATCTGCCGCTCGTAGTCGGCGAGGAACTGGCGCCAGTCCGGCTTCTCCTGGGATAGCGCGTCGTTGTACAGCGTGAAGATGCCAGGGATGTCCAGCCCGTATGGACACGGCATGCAGTAGTTGCATGCGTTGCACGGCACGGTCTTGTCGGCAAGGAACGCCAACGCCGCCTCCTCCAGCGTGGCCAGCTCCTTCTCGGACAGCGGCTTGAACGGCGAATATATGGCGCAGTTCTCCTCAAGATGCTCACGGTAGGTCATCCCGGAAAGCACGGTCATCACCTTCGGATAGTGCCCGGCGAACCGCAATGCCCATTTCGCGAGCGAGGCCTCGGGATCCAGCGGAACGAGCTTTTCGGCCAGCGAATAGTTGAAGCGCGCGAGACGTCCGCCAAGAAGCGGCTCCATCACCACAACCGGGATGTCGCGCTTGGCGCATTCGCCATACAGGTAGATGCCGTCCTGGTTGCGCTTGTTGGTCTCGTAGGCGTGGCGCCAGTCTATGTAGTTGAGCTGTATCTGCACGAAGTCCCAATGGTACTTGTCATGCCGTTCCATGAGCCATTCCCACGCGCGCTTGTCGCCATGGAATGAGAAGCCGAGGTTCCTGATACGCCCTGCGTCGCGCTCCCTGAGGCAGAACTCTATCGCCCCGTTCTCGACATAGCGCTTCTTGAACGCCTCGAACCCGCCCATGCCGACGGCATGCAGGAGGTAGTAGTCTATGGTGTCGGTGTGCAGAAGCTTGCGCGACTTTTCGTACAGCTCCTTGCTCTTCTCGATGGGATACTGCGTAGGGGAGAAGTTCGAGAGCTTCGTCGCTATCTTGTAGCGCTCGCGCGGATGCCGGGCGAGGGCGTCGCCGGTTATGCCCTCCGACTCTCCCCGGCAGTAGGCGGGGGAGGTGTCGAAGTAGTTCACGCCGTGGTCGAGCGCATAGTCGACCTGCGCATATACCTCGTCGCGGTTGATTGGGGCCGACGAACCGCCATGGTATGTGTTGGCGTGGCCTCCGTCAACGGTCGGCAGTCGCATCATCCCGAATCCGAGCAGAGACACCTTGTCGCCGTGCGAATCGGTGCGCATTGTCATCGGGCCGGTTGCCTGGGGCTTCACGATGCGCCGAAGGAAGTCGCGGCGCCCGGCCGCTGTGCGGGACGATCTCATTTTACGTCCTCCTTGTTTCCATCTCCTTCACCGAGAAAGCCTTCGACCGCAGCCAGCAGCACGAAGAACTGCGACATAACGGCCGGCGACCGAAACACGCAGTCGCCGAACGCGTGCACCAGATTTGCGATCGAGGCCAGCAGTATGCCCACCACGACGGCAGGCACGCAGAACAGCGCGGTCGGTCGTGGCATGTCGGAATTCTTCACGAAGTGCGCCACGCGCACGCGGTGTGCCCATTCTCTGAAGATCGGCACGAAAAGCGCCAGCACGAGCGCAAGCAGCAGCCCCGCGCCAACGGCACCATGCTCGCAGAGGAACTGCAGGTAGTCGTTGTGCACGTTCACTCCGCCGACGCGTTGCAGCTCGCGGCGGTCGTCGTCGGTCATGTACTGCAGACAGAAGTGCTTGTATCCCCATCCGCCCACGCCGAACATCGGATGGTCCTTGAATATCTCCGTCGCCACGCGCGTATGGTACTGCGCCTTGCCGGTGATGCGGTCGGCGACGGCGGTGGGCGACACGGTCGACACCTCTTTCATGAAGTCGTCCGGCGCGAATATGGCCACGAGGACGACCGTGAGGACTATGCCCACGAGCATGCCGAGATGCAGCTTGACGCGTGCGAGGTTCTTCCGGCTCGTGAAGAGCGACAGGCACAGGTAGATGAACCAGAAGCCGAGTATCCAGAACGCCAGTAGGATGGCCGCCCGCGAGAGCGTGGCCAGCGCCGCGAAGAAGCAGAGCGCCGTCGGTATGAGCAGGTAGTGCGTCTTGATCCACTGCGGATAGTACCGCGCAGTGGGGTTGGTCTCGGCATCCTCCGAATTCTCATGCTTGCGCTTGACCTTATCGTGCTTCTCCGAGATGTCGCGGCGCACGCTGTCCTGCCAAAGCCCGGCAGAGACCGCGAATATCGCCACGAAGAAGGAACCGGCCATGTTCGGATAGCCGAACGACGAGAAGTACTGCACTGGATTGGGGATGTCGAGCCAGAACGGTGCCTTCGCGCCAGTCGCCTGCTGGATGAACCCGAGCGAGGCGAGCAGTGCTCCGTTCCACACGAGCGTGTGCACAAGGGCGCGGCAGCCGTGGCGCGAGAGCGCGTGGCGAACGGCGAGAAGCGCGGTGAGAGACGGCACGAACCACACCACCACGCCGAGATGCTCGCTTGTGTTCACGCAGAACGGCGAGAACGGGATAGGCGGCGCGGGATCTGCGCCGGCCAGGATCTTGGGATAGTCGCAGATAGCGCACAGGCCGCGGTTGAACAGCGGCATCACCAGCACCACGAGGAACGAGAGCGTAAGGTAGAACACGGGATCGTGCGCAAGCGCGCGCCATACGCGCGTACGGGCGTCCGCAAGGCTCTCCCCCATGCGGCGCTGAGGGAAGAACAGCAGCGTCTCAAGCGCCAGCGCCCACAGCCACGGCATCACAGGCAGCAGATGCGGAGCGCTCGCGCCGCCGAAGATCCAGGAAAAACCGGCGACCGTCAGAAAGATGAGCGCCACCGGCAGGTTTTCGCAGAACACTCTCATTTTGCCTCCTCCGCAGCCGTCGCTGCATGGTGAATCCGCCAGGAGCGGACTGTGTCGCGATACACAAGAAACAGCATCGCCGCGATAAGCAGGTACATGAAGCCGCGCGTGAGAATGTCCACGACCCGCTTGCTCATCCGCCGCCGTGTGACAAGCTCGATCAGCGCGAACATCACGATGCTGCCGTCAAGCACGGGAATCGGCAGAAGGTTGAGTATCGCAAGGTTCACGCAGAGGAACCGCAGGAAGCCGAATGCGTCCCACACGTCGTTTCGCACCTGATGGTAGAGTCCCACGGCGATCATCACCGGCCCGCCGAGCGCCTGCGCCGCCGCTTTGGACTCCTTGGGCGTCACAAGGGCCTTCAGCACCCTCACTATGCTCATTGTGTCCCATTGAAGCTGCTTCAGCGGATTGCGCGAAGGCATCCACGCCGCAGCCCGCACCTGGTTGGTCGTGGACAGCGCCATGATCAGGTATATGCCGCTCGCCTTGTCGCGCGTGGGCGTGACCGAAAGCGCCGTCCTTTCGCCGCTGCGGTCCACGACGATTTCCGTCTGCCGGCCGCCGGATATCTGCACCTCCGTCTGCATCTCGGTCCATGTGCGCACCGGCACGCCTCCGACGGAAACGACCCTGTCTCCCGGCATCATCCCAGCCTCATGCGCAGGGCCCTTATCCGGCACCTGGCCGATCACCGGCGGTATCTCGCCAAACCTCGCACTCGGTATGGCGGCCAGCAGGAACGCCAGGGCGACTGCAAGCACCACATTGCCCATGGGGCCTGCCACCGCCACTATTATGGCGTCAATCGGCGTGGCCGCCTTGCCGTCGGCTACCGGGGCGTCATCGCCGCCGGATCCCTGCACCTTGGCGGTCCCCTCTGGGTCCACATCGGGTATCGACACGTACCCGCCGAACGGCACTGCGCTCAGCCGCCATTCCACCCCGTCCACAACGCGTTTCCACAGCACCGGGCCGAACCCGATGGAAAACGCATCGACCCGCAGCCCACGCCAGCGGGCGGCGAGGAAATGGCCGAACTCATGGATAAAGATTGCGAACGAAAACAGCAGGATGCACGCAGCAATCGCCAGAACCGTGTATAGTATCTCCATATGGGAACGTATTATATCATCCCCCCTTCACGGGGAACAAGTGAAAACTTTAGTCTGCAGAAGATTGTAGTCGACCTCCGTATACGCACCGTTCGAGTACGTCGTGCGGTACACGCCGTCGGCAATCTTCTCGTGGCGATCCATGAAGCAGAACTGGAGGTGGCTGCGGCTGGCGTACTCGTCGGCGCCGGCCTTTATGCAGCGCACGGCGTCCGCCAGCTCATCGTCGGTCACGGCGCGCAGGTCGCGGTCGCCCATGGCAGACACGTTGTCGCTCTTGAACCTCGAATGGACGTAGAACGTTGGGCGGCCACCGAACTCGGCAAGCTTTAGCGTGTAGCGCGGATCGGGGTTGGCCGTGGAGTTCATGATGTTGCGGAACGGGGTGGACAGCACCACGCCATGGTAAACCAGCTGCCAGAACGGCACATGGTCCTGCACGAACGAATCCGGCGCGGGGGCTGCGAACGGCTTCGCCCAGCATACCGTGAGCGCGCTGTCGTAGTGGCCTATGTAGGCGTCCGCAGCCCCTTCCGAGGCACATCCGCCGAAAGTCGCCGTCTGGAGGTCGAGTATCCGGTTCTCCCATTCGGCGCACTGGCTGCGTGTCATAGGATGGCGCGGGTCGCGGCAGGAGTACGGCGCATGGCAGGTGGTCACGTCGAGGTAGTAGAGGCCCCTGAAGCCGAGAGTTGCGACCGTAGCCGCATCCTTCACCGCAAACCGCTCATATGCGCGCCGCGCGCATATGGTGTACTTTCCGCCGCCTCCCCATGTGACGGTGGGCGGCTTGAGCGCACCTTCAGCCGTGCGTTCGTTGACGTACTCGGCATCCCAGCTGTCGGCGATCATGTAGGCGTCACGGTGGTTGCCGTGGGCCACGATCTGGTAGCCGAGCGACTGCACGTCCCGCACGCACTGCCGAAGCGCCGCCTCGCCGCCGAGCGCCGGCTCCACCGGGAAGAGCTGCGGGTAGGCGCCGTCGTGCCCGCCCTTGTTCCAGCCAACCAGGCAGAACTCCGCGCGCTCCACTCCAGCCGCCTTGCATGCGCGCGCCAGCTCGGTCACGCGCGCGAACGGCACAACCGCCTTCACCGGCGGCTCGTTGCGCTCCACCTGGTTGGTGACCGGGCTTGGCACAGGCTTCCACGCCTGGCGGATGCGTATCTCGGGGCAGCTCGCCGCATAGGCGAGCTCGGGGCGTTCACGCGCCCTCTCGGCGAGCGGTCTGCACGCCTTGCGCTCCAGCTGGCGGCGGCGGTATGCGCGCGCCATTTCGCTGTAGCCTGCGGCGGGATCGCGGAACAGATGGTACTCTACCGTCGGCTCCTCGTAGAGGGCGTCCATGTCTTCATGGAAGCAGAACGACACCGCGTATGCGCCGTTCGTGGCCTGCACGAGCATCCCCGCATGGTGAGCCATGCCGGTGGCGATCGCCACGAACGCCATGCGCGGCGTCTTCATGCCGTACACAGGCATCAGCATGTAGGGCGCACGCTCCAGACGGCTCTGCGGACGCTTCCGGGCCTTGAAGAACCCTCGTCCCCCGCTTGGATATACGTAGTAGCCATCCTCACCGAACGCCGCCCGCGCGAAGTCGGGCGTGACCCTGATCCGCGAGATCGGGCCATGCGCCGACGCCCGGTCGAAACGCCAGGTGCATACGCCGTCGCGCTCCGGCATCGCCTCGCGCCTGATTTCGGTGCGCCCGCTCCGGTAGGCGATCTCCACCTCAACATCCTGCGCCATGGCCAGCGCCGACGCCAGCGCGACGGAAAGTGCCGCAAACAACCTGTTCATCGCCGCCGCCCCTTTTTCCGGCCGATGCGCAACCGTCACCCGGCGAAGCCGCTATAAAGGAGCGAGAGGTGCCGCCCGATATGCTTCTCAAGCCGCTGGGCGTACTCCTCATCGTGCGCACGCCACAGCCTGAAGAGCCTGTCGCGGAAACGGAACGAACCGTCGGCGTTCTTCACGGTGAGGATGAGCCCGTAGGTGATGTGGATGAGCTGGCGGGCGTCGTTCTGCTCGAAGAGGCCCTCCAGCTCCTCGTCCTTGAGCGAGGAGAGCGCGGGGATCCTGCCGAGGTCGGTCGTAACGTGATAGTACTTGCGCGCCTCGGCGAACGCCGTCTCGAGCGCATAGGCGTGTATCTCCCGGTATAGCGCCGGGTCGCACATCGCAACCACGCGCATCGCCTCCAGCCAGTTGGTGCCGGCCGTCTTCACGTGGAAGTTGCCCTTGGTCAGCCGCCCGATGATCGGGAAGGTCGAGAACTTGTCCGACCCCGAATGGATCGACAGCTTGTAGCCGAAAGTGCGCGCGATGGCGGCGTGCACGGCCATCTCGCGCTCGAACTGCGCAAGGTCGCCGATGTAGTCGATGCCTTTCTGGAACTCGCCGCAGAAGCGCGGCGCGACAGTGGCGATCTTTACTCCGCGCCGCGTAAGCTCGTTCGCCACAAAATAGTGCTGCACAGGCGTCGTGGGCGTCATCGTCTCGTCGATGGACACCTCGAAATCCACAGGCTTGCCCTCAACGTGCTTCCTGTATATGGCCACGGCATGGTCTATGGCCTTGCAGTATATGAGGCACGTGCGCTTGAACTCCTCCGCACCGAACTCTATGGTCTGCCCCTCTACGGTGAACGTCTTGCCGAGATATATGGACTCCAGCTCGGCATCGGCCCTGTATTCGGCTTCCACCTGCGCGGCGGACATCCCCAGCACGTCGTTGCGGATGTGCTCCGAGCAGTCGAGAGTGAGCATCGTGTAGCCTTCGCCAAGTGCATACTCCACCTCGGCGTCGGTCTTTAGGTGGTCGCCGTCGGCACCATAGCCTTTCTGGAAGTCCTCCCGGAACACCGCCCTCGTGGCGCAGTCGAGCACGTCCCCGAACGTGCGGTGGGTGAGGGTAAGCTCACGGATCGACTGCTGGGCGAGCACCGGCAGCGCATCGTACTTCTCGAACACTCGCAGATGCCCCGGAGTGGCAAGCCCGAGCCGGTCGCCGACTCCGACGGTGCGGACGGCGGTAAGCACCGGTTTCGGGGCGCAGAACGGGAAAAGTCTGCGCAGAAGCGCCGTGTTGGCATGGTCGAGAGGGAAAAGGCCTTCACCAGCCGTGTCGCCTCCTGTAAAGCCGGGGTTGGGACCCTCTACCTTCAGATAGTCTGCTTCTTCGCCGCGAACCATCGATACCGTGGTTTCACCGAGCTTGTGGACGGAGCGTGGATACTGGTACATTGCTGTCTTCTCTCCTTTAAGAAAACGCGCGATGCCGTTTGGCTCGCACGTCCATGGTTGGTAGCGGGGGCTGGATTTGAACCAACGACCTTCAGGTTATGAGCCTGACGAGCTACCAGGCTGCTCCACCCCGCAATCTGGCGTCCTCCGAATGGCGGGCCTGACAGGAGTCGAACCTACAACCCTCAGATTCGTAGTCTGATGCTCTATCCAGTTGAGCTACAGGCGCATGACTTCGTAAAAACGGCGCGTAATATACCATATCACGGCATCCAATGCAAGCGAAATCTTTCTGGAGGCTGGAAAAGTTGTTTCGTTTAAGGTTAGATGTTGACCGTGCGGTCGGCGTACCCGGTGCTCTTCGCGTTCGTGATGGACGGGATGCCCACCGGCTCCGGGTCCTCCACGCGCAGGTACTTCACGCGGCGGAACGAGG
>CAMPAA010000050.1 GCA_946631345.1 uncultured Verrucomicrobiota bacterium | reverse complement strand
GGGGTTAGGAGTGTCCACAGGCGGATTTCGGGGTGTCCGCACGGCAGAACGCTCTCCGGTGGGCGGCGGAACGGATTTGCCCCAACCCCAAGGCCGGAATGCCGCCGCCTTTGTTTGCTGGGGTGCGACACGCTACCCATGGGGGTAAGGTCACGCTACCCCCTAATCTGGCTAATGCCGTATGCCGTGCGCAGGAAACTTCACCCGCCGATAACGGCTCCATAACTTCAAATCCTCGATTCAGGACAAATACCGGAATTTGCAGTTTTAGGCATGCGTATGCGCCATGCCGTCCATAAAAAACTTGAAAGACTCAACTTCTCCAATCATTCAAACCCTATTTATACTAAAGTATACTGCATTTGGCATTGACAGCACTGCTCGCATTTACTATCATTTGCGCCCTTATCAATAAAAAGTTCCGTGAAGCGACCGGCAACCATACGAAACGCCGCCTCAGCCCGAATGTTTGCGACATTGGCGCTGATCATCGGGCATTCTGCGCTCTCAACTTCGGCAGCCGCCTGGGATGAGATGGCGTTTCTGCGCCCCAGAGCTGTGGAATGCATCGGCAGTTTCTGTCACACGGGTACTGTCACCATGATTGGCGAAAACCTCAAATTCGCGATCAGAGAACCAAACGGACAGCCGCATTTCCTTTTAATGAAAGGACATTTCAAGGTAGCCCTCGGTGACATCGTAACCGTAACGGGCGACAGCGTCCGGCAAGACAATGGCACAACACACAAGATTGTCCACGACGTCATCCATCTGGGCCGGAAGTCCCTGCCGCCTCCGGAGAATATACCGATTGCCGAACTTTTCAGAAAGGATCTTCTCTACCAAAGAGTGACGACGGAAGGAACGCTTGTTCTCGCCCGATGCGATGAAATAGATGCCACTACCGTACAGCTGTTGGTCAAAGACGGAGTATCCGTTCTGAACGCGGCTTTCAAGGCCAGCACAAATCAGGCTGACGATGTGATTTCCCTGCTCGGCGCGCGTCTGCGGCTTACCGGCGTACTGATGCAAGGCAGCGGCGCGCGCAGAAACATCGCAAACTATCTCTCAATCGATCCGCCAGGCGGATTCGAGGTCGTCACCCCTCCGCCTGCCGACATGTTCAATGCGCCCGAACTTAACTTCGACTCCCCGTGCGCGCCCGACGAACTCGTCCGGCTGCCTCTACGCAGATTTGAAGGCATTGTCCTCGGCACATGGGGCGGTAACCGGCTGATGCTTGCCGGCCGCAACTATCACCGCATCGAGGCAACGCTCGCCAAGTCGAGCGAGCTCCCATCCGTAGACGAGCATGTGGCGGTGGTGGGATTTCCCGATGCGGACCTATACGGCATCAATCTCATATACGCCCGGTGCAAACCATTGCAGACGCCGGAATATCCCTGTCCAAAGCAGAAACCCACGGACACCACGCTGTGCCAACTCCTCACCGACGGGCACGGCCATCCCCGAATCAATGGCTACAGTCACGGACGGCTCCTGCGGCTCAAGGGATCGGTCCTTGACGTGCAATCATCGTTCGCCATGTTCTCGCTCAACGCGGACGGATTCACCCTGCCGGTGGACTGCTCGTCCTCCCCGAGCGTGCTTTCATCCCTTGAGACGAACTCCAAAGTCGAGGTGGACGTTCTCGCCATCACGGAAACGGACAGATGGCGCGAAAACCTCATCCTGCCACAGACGCGCGGCTTGAGGCTTATTCTGCGTTCACCAGCGGGATTGAGGGTGCTGGCGCGTCCGCCATGGTGGACTCCTGCCCGACTCATGGGCGCGGTGGTCTCCCTGCTTGTGGCAATTGTCCTCATTGTAGCCGCAAACCGCATCATAAACCGCATAATGATGCGGCGCAAGATATCCGAACGCACGCGACTTGCGGTCGAGCTCCACGACTCGCTTTCGCAGTCGCTCGCTGGCGTCGCATGCCAGATCGCCGCCGGGCACGGCGCAATTGCCGACGACCCTGATGCCGCCAAGTCCCTGCTCTCTACCGCCGAGAAAATGCTGGATTCCTGCAGAACCGAACTTAAGAACTGTCTGTTTGACTTGCGCAACGACACTGTGGACGATCCGGACTTCTCGCGGGCGATTGCGAATACCATCAGCGGTCTCAAATCCGATGCACACATCGCAATCCGATTCCACGTCGCTCGATCGCAGATGATCGACTCTACGGCTCATGCAGTCCTCTGCATAATACGCGAACTGGCCGCCAACGCCATTCGCCATGGCGGGGCGACACGCATCAGGATAGCCGGAACAACCTGGGATGGACAGCTCCGCTTCTCGGTGTGCGACAACGGATGCGGCTTCGACCCGAAAGACTGTCCCGGCCCAAACGAAGGACATTTCGGTCTGTCCGGCATCCGCGAACGGATCGCCGGCATGAATGGCACGATCTCAATCACATCGGCACGCGGTTGCACCCGCGTGGCAATAGGCATTGAACTCCCATGATGAACGGCAAAATTCGTATACTCCTTGCAGATGACCATGCGATAATGCGCGTGGGCCTAACATCGCTTCTTTCGCACGAAAAAGACATGAACGTTGTCGGCGAGGCAAAAACAGGCGAAGAAGCCGTAAGGCTATCACGCAGCCTCAAGCCGGACGTGGTTGTGATGGATCTTATGATGCCGATCCTTTCCGGCGCGGATGCCACACGTCAGATTACGGCGCAGCCGTCAACCGGCGACAGCGCAGAAGAGTTGCCGCGGCCTAAGGTCCTTATCTTCACGTCATATGGGACATCCGCCGATCTGGCACGCGCCGTGTTGAACGGAGCTTCGGGCGTGCTGCTGAAGAACGCCCCGACCTGCGACCTGCCCATAGCGATCCGCAAAATCTTTGCAGGCGAAAGGGTGCTGTCCAAGGAGGTGCAGGCGCTTGTAGACGAAGAGTCGGCGACGCCATGCCTTACAAACCGGCAATTGCAGCAACTAACGCTTGCCGCGCGTGGATTCACCAATCAGGAGATTGCAACCCAGCTGAACGTATCGGTGATCACGATCAAGAAACAATTTTCCGAGATATTCGTACGCCTCAACGTCTCAAACCGCACCGAGGCAATCGGCTTTGCTCTCCAGCGGCACCTGATTGAGATATAGCATGGGGCCGCCTCCCGCAATCACCGGCAACCAGAGTCTATCGTCGCCTGAATTCCTGCGACAACGTCCTGACGCGGCGGGATCAGTCACTTGGCGCTGGAGGAGAGAACTTCGCAGCCGTCTTTCGTTATCAGCACGAGATCCTCGATGCGCACTCCCAGCTCGCCTTCCATGTACACGCCAGGCTCTATCGTGACGAGCATCCCCGGCTTCAGCACCGTCTTCGAACGTTTCGACGCGACCGGAAGCTCGTGTATCTCCAGCCCCACGCCGTGTCCAAGCGCGTGACCGAAGAATTTCCCGTACCCCGCCCTGGAAATCGTGCGGCGCGCGACGGCATCGAGCTGCCTACCCGTGATTCCCGGCCGCGCTGCCGCTATCGCCGCCCGGTTCGCTGCCAGCACGAGCGTGTATATCTCGTCATAGCGGGACGGGATTCCGTTTCGCCTGCCTTTCGTGCCGCATATGCAGCGCGTCATGTCCGAGCAGTAGCCGTCAAGCCTCACGCCCATGTCCACGAGCAGAGGCTCGCCCTTCTTCCACACCGTGCCGTCCGGCACATGGTGGCATTCAGCGGCATTCGCGCCGGCGCACACTATAGTCTCGAACGCCTCGCCGTCGCCAAGCGCGTTCATCCATGCGCGGATGATACGCTGTATGTCCTTCTCGGTCATGCCCGGCCTGATCTCGCGCTGGGCCTCGCTCCATATCCTGTCGTTGAGGGCCTCGGCGGCGGCGACCTTTGCAATCTCGGCAGGCGTCTTGACCGCGCGCAGCAACAGCAGCTTCTCCGACACATCCACCAGCGCCGCCCTCCTGAACATCCTGCCGAACCTCTGGTAGCGCACGGCGGGGATATCTCCCTCGTACCCCACCCTGAACGCTCCGGTGCGCGGGCGCAGGATCGACGCCGGGCCGAAGCGCTTTATGTCACACACCTTCAGCCATGGTGCCACGCGTTTCGCCGCCGGCACATAGCGGAAATCCGTGTAGAACACGGCGGGCGCTTCCGCCGCCGCCGGCACGCACAGTCTGCCGTTGTCGCATCCGAACCCGACAAGCCCCTTCTGGTTCGCCTCCCCGCAAACCACGGCGGCGACGATACCGCGACGGCGGAGATATGCTGCAAAGGCTTCGAGGCGGTCTGCGAATGGATTTTTAGCTGTATTCTTCATGCTCTTGGATGGTATCTGTGGTGAATCTCTCCCAGGCGGGACTGATCCACATGCGTATACACCTGGGTTGTCTCGATGGAGGCGTGCCCAAGCATCTCCTGAATGGCGCGTATGTCAGCACCATGCGCAAGCAGATGCGAAGCGAAGCAATGCCGCAGCACATGCGGCGACACCACTGAAGGATCAAGGCCTGCAGCGGTGGCGCGCTGCTTGAGTATCTTGAACACCCCCATGCGCGTGAACTTCCTTCCGAGCCGTGTCAGGAACAGATGGCGTTCGCTCTGGTCGCCGCGCGAAAATGCGTCGCGAGCGGACGAGAGATAGCGCGCCAGCGCGTCGCCAGCCGAACGACCGAGCGGAACGATGCGGTCCTTCGACCCCTTGCCGGTGCAACGCACAAGCTCGGCACCGTCAGGAAACGAGTCGAGCGTAAGGTCGCACAGTTCGCTCACGCGCAGTCCGCACCCGTACAGGAACTCCAGCATGGCACGGTCGCGCAGGTCGCGCGGTTCCACGCCGGATACGGACTCTATCAGTCTGCGCATCGCCTCCTCCGGCAGTATCTTCGGCAGCACAAGCCCCTTCTTCGGCGCCTCCAGACCTTCCGTAGGATCGACCGCGATCATGCGATTCTCCTTCAGGTGGGCGAAGAACTCTCTTATCGCGGTGAACGCACGTGCGCGCGAACTGGCGCGCTTGGCCGCCCGGTGCATCGCCTCAAGATAGGCCGTGATGTCGGCGCGCACGACCTCACGGGCGCTGGTGCGGCCACGCCGCGCAAGAAATCCAATCAGCGCGCGCACGTCGCGCAGATAGGCCTCCTGCGTTTTCTCGGCTAGACCGCGCTCCAGCGCCAACGCGGCGGCGAATGAATCCACCGCCTCCCTGTACCCGACATCGCCCATGCCGGCTTGCGCCTGCGGCGGGCCGCTCAGCAGCGGCCCTTGGAACGGAGGAACTTGAAGGACTCGGTTATCGGCATGAGCGTATCATCATGGCGCTCGCACTCGACGATGTACCACTTCACGCCATCGGCGTCAGTCACGGGGAAGAGCCTGTCCCAGTCTACGCCGCGCGCGCCTTCGCCGGGCTGGCCGAGAATCGCATGGAACTCTCCCTTCGACCCCATCCCGTTCTCCTTCGCGTGGAGCGTGGGGCTGCGATGCGGGTACTTCACGTACTGTTCACACGGATCGAAGCCCGCGCATGTCGTCCATCCCACATCCTGTTCCATGCACACGTTGCTTGGCGTATTGGAGAAGAAGTAGTCCCATACCGACATGCCGTTGGAGAGCTTCATCTGGAACTCCCACTGGTGGTTGTGCAGCCCCACCTTGCAGCCGAACTTGGCGGCATCCTCGGCGGCCTTGGCGTAGTATTCCGTGAGGTACTTCCACCAGTCGTCCTTCACGCCGGTCGTGGAGTTCCACGCTACGTTAGACGGACGGTTCCCGCCGCCGGGGCAGATGATCAGATCATTGCCGAACGCGAGGTTGAACTCGCACGTCTCCTTCACCTTGTCAGGCCCGAACGCGTCCTTGCCCACATGCGTACCGCACGCCACGAGGCCGTTGTCCTTGAGCATCTTGTCGAGCGTCTTCGCGTCGCGCCCGTAGTAGCCGGCGAACTCCACTCCCTTGTAGCCAATCTTCGCCACCTCCTCGAACGCCCGGTCGGGGCCAACGCCTTCGGCCAACACTTTGCCGGACTTGTCCTTCTTTCCGCCGATGTATGTGCGGATCGAATAGAGCTGGACAGCCACCTGCGCCTTGGGGCAGCAGCAGAGCGAGCAGCATCCCGGCATTGCGGACGCCGTTGCCGTCGCGGCGGCGGCTCCGAGGAACGTACGACGATTCATTTGCATTTTTCTTTTCTCCATTCAGGTTTGAAAACATCCCATTCGGGTCAATGGCTGCTAATTATACCACACTTTCCGCCGCCCGGCTTACGTCAGCCCTCCACGTGGTCGTGGCGGAAAAAGAAGGCGCGCGCACTGAAGATGGCAATTGCGCCAAGGGCATAGGTGCCGCCGAAGATCGCCATGCCGGTCTGCAGCGAGTAGTTGTGCCCCACCCATCCGAGCACGGCCGTCGCCGGGCATCCGATGAAGAACGCTCCGCTCAGGTAGAAACCCATCGCCGCCGAACGGTAGCGCGGGGCCACCACGTCGAAAAGCCCGGCATAGAGGTTGCAGTCGAAGAACCCTCCTCCAAGCCCGAAGAAGAACATCATCACACAGCTTAGCCACAGCGACGGCACAAGCACCATTCCGGCCATCGTCGGCGCGGATATCGCAAGGCCTATCGCCATGATCGTAAGGCGGATTCCGCGCCGCTTCACGGATAGACGGTCGGAGAGGCGCGCGCCGAGCGCAATGCCGAGGAAACTGCCGAGGTAGAACCAGAACACGGAGTGGAACGCTGCCGAGCCGGGCGTAAGGCCCCATCCCGCCTTCTGCATGAACGCTGGCATCCACGTGCGGAAGCAGTTCGAACCGAACACGAGCATTCCGAAGGCGAAAGTCAGAAGATAGGCGGACGGCTTGGAGCAGAACGCCTTGAGAGCGTCCGAAAACCTCGGCTTCACATCCTCGTTGTGCACCTTCAGCGCCGGGGTGTTGCGCAGGAACACCGTAAGCGCAACCATCCACACTATGGCCACGCCGCCGAACGCCCAGAACGAGATGCGCCAGCCGGACGACGACGAGCCGCCGAGCGACCCGGCAACCACGGATGAGACCAGCACCCCTACGTACAGGGCGGACTGGTAGATCGAAAGCGCCGTCGAGCGCGTTTCGGTGTGGTACTGCGCGATGAGCGAGCTAGCCGCGCCAGGGATCATGCACTGCCCTATGCCGTTCATGAACCCGTACATGATGAACAGCATCAGCATCGACTCCGCGAATCCCGTGAAGAACACGCTGGTCGAAAACAGGAGAGTGCCGATCACAATCACCCACTTGCGGCGGAAGAAGTCCGCCGCAATGCCGGCGAACGGCACCATGCAGCCGTAGGCGAACAGGAAGATCGTGCGCGAAAGGCCAAGCTGGGCGTCTGTTGCGCCATGCCCGGCAAGGTCGAGCTTTATCTGCGGCAGAGAGGCGTTGAAAACCTGCCGCGACGCATGCATGAGGAAGTAGGTGACCGCAAGCAGCGCCAGCATCACCCATTTATACCGCCTATCGTTATCCTGTTCCATTTCAAGCACTCCTCGACTTCAGGAAATCTTCTACCTCTTCGCGCGTAGGCGCGCTCGGCGGACGCCCCGACAGGCCACGGCACTTTATCGCCGACACGGCGGCGGCGAAACGCTGGCACTCCGCAAGATCCTGCGTCTCGAGATAGCGCACCGCGAAACCCGTGTGGAACAGATCTCCGCACCCCGTGGTATCCACTACCTTCTCGACCTGGAATGCCGGCATCTTCACGAAGTCGCGTCCGTCAAAGCACATTGAGCCCTTCACGCCCATAGTGGCGCCGCACACCTTCGGCCGGTACGTCTCGTACACCTTGCGCACGGCCGCCTCGGCGTCGGCCAAGCCTGTCAGCTTCAGGATGAACTCCTCCGAACAGATCAGCAGATCGGCAAGCGGCAGCAGCTCCTGCATGCCGTCGCGGTGGGTACCGGCATCGTAGTTCACCAGCACGCCAGCCTCATTCGCGGCCTTGGCGGCGGCGATGGCGGCCTGCGGCTGATGTCCATCCACGTGAAGCACCTGTGCGCCCCTCACGAGATCAAGATCCACCTCGTCGGAGGAAAGTTCGGTGAGACCCTCGCGCGTCCACACGCACGACCGGTTCCCCGTCTTCTCCTCGATCCAGAGATATGCAATGGCGCTGGTCGCCCCTTGGCGCACCTTCATGGCCGATGTATCCACGCCCTGCGCCGCGAAGTCCGACAGGATGGCGCGACCGTCAGGATCGTCGCCGACCGTTCCGATGAACGCGGCCTTCTTGCCGAGCGCCGCAGCCGCAGCCGTGGAGTTGCCTGCAGGCCCGCCGCCGAGGATTGCGTGGCGGCGCATCTGCACCTTCGTATCCATCGGTATGAACGGCACCACTGCCAGATGGTCATTGGAGCAGTAGCCGATCCCAACATATTCCGCTTTGTTTCCCATGCCGCGAATTAAACCATAACCGCCTCAAGAAAACAAGCGGAAACCGTGAGAGACCTTGAAATACTTTTGAGAGGGACGTGAGAAGTTTTCAGGCCGTCTGTCAGGGCAGCAGACGCAGGCGCATATCCGGCGAGAGCGAAGCGATCCAGCGTTCGGCTGCTATCTTCCCGCGCAGTATGGCGCGCGTTACATGGCGCAGGCGCGCCATGAAGATATCGTGCAGATCAGGTTGGAGCAGCACGTCCGGCGGATTGGTGCGCAATATGCGGTCGGTCCAGTTGTTCTCTACGATCCGGCAGGTCTGCGTGAAGATCGTCCAGAGCGAAGGCATCTTCTTGGGCGAATAGTCGGCCTGGAGCGGCTGGCCGAGGTTCACGTCCACGGCGATGACGTAGTCAGCGCCCATGCTGCGGCAGGCGTTTATCGGCAGCGGGTTGTCGAGGCCGCCATCCGCGAGCCAGTGCCCGTCGCGGGCGACCGGCTTGAAGAGGCCCTGCACCGCCATAGAGGCGAACGTGCCGTCAACGAGGTCGCCCGTCGATATCGGATACTCCCTGCCGTTCATCATGTCCATTGCGACGGCAGTGAACGGAATCTGGCAGTCCTCGAAACGAACCGTACCGAGACGCTTCCGCAACTCCTCTTTGATGCGTCTGCCCGTGAGATATCCCCCGCGCCACGGCAGGGAAAGCTCGAAGAACATTCGGAACATCTTCCACCAGTTGATGCGGCGGAAGAAATCCTCGAACACATCAAGCTTGCCGGCGGCAAGGGCCGCGCCGATCACGCTGCCGGAAGAGGATCCCGCGACGCAGGATATCTTCACGCCATACTTCATGAGCGTGCGGATCACGCCGAAGTGCGCCATGCCGCGCACGCCGCCCGAACCGAGAGCAAGGCCGACCTTGAGCTTCTGCGCCATCTGCGGACTACTTTTCCCAGCCCAGACGCAGCGCCGCCGCGCTGATGCGCTTGCGCGTGCCGCACGCCTGTGTGACAACTCCATTGCGGATCAGCGTATCAAGCGCGTCGCGAAGCTTCAGCAGCGCCACCCTGTTCGCAGTCCATTCGGCGTCGGACATCTTGTCCAACACTCCGTGGAACGCTTCGGCGGTCTCCTTCCACACCTTCTCGTACTCGCCTTCGCGCGCATAGCCGATGACCTCCGCGAGCGCATCCATGTTCGCGATCGTCGGTTTGATGGGCTTCTCTATCTTGGCGAAGAGCCCTGCCGCCGTCTTGCGGCGGAGCGCCATGACTGCGTTCTCGTCGGCGCCGGGCCCGCCATGAGTCCTGTTCGCATAGCGCGAGGGTATTTCTCGAATCCAGATGTTGCGGTAGTGCACCACGCAGCCGTGATCCTGGAAGAAAAGCGGGAGCTTCGTCGCGTGCGGCGCGAGCGGGCGACGCTTCTTGTGGGTGGTGAGACCTTCCATCTCCCAGTGGTCCTGCACAACCACTCCGTTGAACAGCACCGTCACGCTGCCAGGATGCACCATCTTCAGGCCGTCCCATACCGGCTGGTGGAAGATGATGTCGTACGTTTGCCATTCACCGGGCTTGCGCGCAGGGTTGACCATTGGCGGATTCTCCGCGTACACCGCGCCCGCCTGCCCGTCGGCATAGTTCGGGTTCTTCATGTCCGCAGGGTTCGTGCCGTAGGATTCCAGCACCTGAATCTCATAGCTCGACATCAGGAACACGCCGGAGTTCCCGTGCATCTGAGGGCCTTTGGCGTCCGAATTGATGCCAAGCTCGGCGTCGTGACGGAACTCCAGATGGAGCTGGCAGTCGCCGAAGGATCCGCGTGTGCGGATGATTCCGCCGTTCTTCCAGCCGGGAACGCAGTAGAAATCGCCGTCCGTGCCAAGCTTCCATTGCGTCGGCTTCCCATCCTTGTCGCACCAGTTCTTCTCGAACGACTCCTTCGAGCCGTCGAACAGCACAACGGCGTCGCTCGGCGGAAGCCCCGCGACGGCCTCTATCTTCACCGGGTTCGGCCGGTTCTTGTCATGCACGCTCCATGCGTGCCTTGCGTCAGGCGTGTCGCCATATACGCCGGCCAATGCCGGAACAGCCGCGCAGACAGCAACTGCGCCAACGAGGAGATTCTTTTTCATGGCAGGAATTATACCACACTTCGGCGGCATCTGCTCACATGTCGCTTGCTGCATACGGCACGGTAAACGATAGGCGTTAGACGGTAGCGAAAAAATGAGCATGAAGGGCTTGGTGCGACTCCAGCATCGGCTTGGGGCAAAGTCCAGAGCGGTTCCGTCATTTCACTTGAAGAGATTTTCCAACTTTAATTCAAGTCAAGCTCGCAATGCACTCTGTGGTTATAGCCCATCGCTCCCGTCTACGCCTACGACCTCTCAAGGGACATTCACGCGAACTACGACAGGAATCTCCCTATGCGGACGGCAAGGGAAGAAAGGTCTCGTTTGGGATGAATGGTGCCGATGCGCCAAGACCTAAATGCTCCAGCGCCTCTCCTGCCAGGAAAAGCGAACCGCACACTACTGCGCCGTCAGGCGCATTCTCCAGCGCCTGCTGGAGCGACGGACAGGCCCGCACATCAGCGAAACCCGCATCACGCATCATCGCCGCCGTCCGTTCCGGCGGCAAAGAGCGCGGATTTCGTATAGGAACGGCAATTCCACAATCCGCCACCTCTCGCAATATCCTCAGGTTCGCCGCCACATCCTTGTCTCCACAGAACCCACATATGGCGGTGCGGCCCAGGAAAGCCGCCCATCCGTCCGTCCGATCCACCTTCACAGAATCCACAAGTGCGCGCATCGCTGGGGGATTGTGCGCCCCATCCACGAGGAAACACCTGCCGCAATGTTCGACTTTCTGGTAGCGCCCCGGCCACACAACCGAGGAAAAGCCGCGTTCGACCGCCGCCCGCCCCACGTCAAGCACCGAAAGTGCCGCAAGCGCAGTCCTCGCATTCTCTCGGTTGAACTTTCCTCCCAGCGCCAGACCTGACGGAACATCCGCATCGCCAACTACATTGGGGGCGTAGATGCATGGCGCGTTGCGCTCGGCGGCGATCCGCTCCAGCACGCATCTGGCTTCAGGCGGCATCTCGCCAAGCACGACCGGAACATCCGGCTTTATTATGCCGCCCTTCTCGGCGGCGATCGCCTCGAGAGAATGTCCGAGCCAGTCGCAGTGGTCAAGGCCGATGCGCGTGATTGCGCAAACTGCCGGATGCTTCACTACATTGGTCGCGTCAAGGCGACCGCCAAGGCCGGTCTCCAGCACAAGATAATCCACACTTTCATGCGCATAAAGCGAGAACGCCGTAGCCGTGAGCAGTTCGAAGTATGTCAGGGACGCAGGTGGCACCTGCCGTAACGCCGAATCAAGCGTCGCATCCGAAACAGGCGCGCCGTCGAGGAAGAAGCGTTCGTTTAAAGCAACCAGGTGCGGGCTAGTATAACGCCCGGTGCGGAATCCAGCCGCCCTAAGCGCGGAATCAATCAGCGCACATACGGCACCCTTGCCGTTGGTGCCGGCCACATGGACGACGCGTAAAGAATTCTGCGGATCGCCCATCGCGGCACACACCGCACGGATGGCATCCAATCCGGGCTTAACGCCAAAGCGTGCGCAGCTTTCAAGCGCCTTCTCAAGGCCGGTCTGCACATGGACACTCACAGAAAACGCCCTGTCACGGATTCCTTGCAGGCCTTGATGGTGGCGGGTGGGCCTTCGCATACGAGGTTTCCACCCGAGTCGCCTCCGCCTGGGCCGAGATCAATGATCCAGTCTGCGCAGCGCATCACGTCTACGTTGTGCTCAATGACCACAACCGTATTGCCAGCCTCGCGCAGCTTCAAAAGCAGTGCCATGAGTTTGGCGATGTCATCGAAATGAAGACCTGTGGTCGGTTCGTCAAGCAGGTACAGCGTTCTGCCGGTGGATCGGCGGGAAAGTTCCGTTGCGAGCTTGATGCGTTGGGCCTCGCCACCAGAGAGGGTTGTCGCAGGCTGGCCTAGGCCCAGATAGCCGAGTCCTACATCCACAAGCGTCTTGAGCCTGTTCGCCAAGCGCGGCACTTTGGCGAAGAACTCGTACGCCTCGGCGACGGTCATGTCGAGCACCTCCGCTATGTTCTTTCCGCCATAGCGTACTTCAAGCGTCTCCTTGTTGAAGCGACGCCCGTTGCATTGCTCGCAGGTAACATATACGTCCGGAAGGAAGCTCATCTCCAGCTTGCGCACGCCGTCGCCGCCGCAAGTCTCGCACCGGCCACCTTTCACATTGAAGCTGAAGCGCCCGGGCGTATAGCCGCGAGCCTTCGCGCCCTCCGTCTGCGCGAACAGTTCGCGGATGTCAGAAAAGAAGCCTACGTATGTCGCCGGGTTGGAGCGCGGCGTCCTACCGATCGGCGACTGGTCGATCTCGATTACCTTGTCGATATGCTCAATACCGGTCAGCTTCTTGAACTTGCCCGGCTTGGCCTTCGCATGGTAGAAGCGGCGCATAAGCTCGCGCTTGAGCGTCTCATCTATCAAGGTTGACTTGCCGGAACCGGATACGCCAGTCACCACGGTGAACGTTCCGAGCGGAATTCTTACCGTGATGTTCTTGAGATTATGCTCAGTGCATCCTGAAAGCGTAATGAAGTTGGTGCGTCCACGGCCTTTGGCCCCGTCACCACATCTGTCGGGCAGAATCCGCTTCCGGCCTGTCAGATAATCCGCCGTGAGGGAACCACAGCTGAGAAGCCCGTTGAAGTCGCCCTGGTACATCAGCCGTCCTCCCTCGCGCCCTGCACCGGGACCAAGGTCGATGATGTAGTCAGCTGTGCGCATCATCTCCTCGTCGTGTTCGACGATCACCACGGTGTTGGACTTGTCGCGCAGCCCCTTCAGAGTGGCGATGAGGCGCTCGTTGTCGCGAGGATGGAGGCCGATGGTGGGCTCATCCAGCACGTACAGCACACCTGTTAGTCCGCTTCCGATCTGGGTGGCAAGTCGGATTCGCTGCATTTCGCCGCCAGACAAAGATGCGCTTGGACGATCAAGCGTAAGGTAGTCGAGTCCGACATCGTCCAAGAACTCCAGCCGCTTTACGATCTCCTTGTGGACATCCTTCATCGCCGGAGGCAGGGCAAGCGCCCTAAAATGCGCGAGACAGTCCTTCACGCTCATCGCCATAACCTCAACGATGGTCTTGCCTGCGACGGTGACGGCGCGCGACTCTTCGCGGAGACGCGTGCCGTGGCAGGACGGGCACTGCCGTTCACTCTGATAGATTTCAAGCTTTTCGCGGTGCTCGTCATCCTCGGCCTCGTCCAGCCGGCGCTGAAGCGTGGCCAGCACTCCCTCAAACGGCTTGTCCACGCTTCGCCAGGGAAGGATGAGGTCATCGTCGAAACCGTGCATCAGCCTCTTGCGGAAGGACGGCGATAGCTTTTCGTAAGGCGTTGAAAGCTTTACCTTGTACTGCTTCGCGATCTGCTCAAGCAGGGCGTTGTAGTACATGATAGCGTTGTGCCCGGCGCGTCGCCACGGATGGATGCACTCGCGTAACGGAAGCGTCTTGTCCGGCACCACGAGATCTTCATCAAAGTAGTAGATGGCCCCAAGGCCGCCGCAGGTGGGGCACGCCCCGAACGGCGAGTTGAACGAGAACGAACGGGGCTTCAGCTCGTCGAAGGATATCCCGCAGTGCTCGCAGGCGTTCAGCTCAGAATAGACGATCTGCGCGCCGCCAACCGGCTCGGCGAAGATTACGCCTCTCCCGGCCTTCAGCCCCAGCTCTACGGAATCGGTGAGGCGGGTGCGGTCGCAGGGAATGACGAGACGGTCCACGACAACGTCGATGTTGTGGCTCTTCTTCTTGTCCAGCTCCGGCAGCTCGTCCACTGGATATGTGGCGTCGTCAATCCGCACGCGCGCGAACCCCTGGCGCTTGATCTCGGCAAGCGTCTCCTCGTGCCGCCCCTTCTTGCCCTTGACTACCGGTGCGTAGAGTATAAGCTTCGACACTCCCTCAAGTCCTGATATGGCATCCACAATCTGCTCGGCCGACTGCCGCACGACCTCGCGTCCGCACTTCGGACAGTGCGCAATGCCCACGCTTCCGTATAGCAGGCGCAGGTAGTCATGCATCTCCGTTACGGTCGCCACGATGGAGCGCGGATTGCCGCCCGTGGTGCGCTGCTCGATGGCGATCGCCGGAGAGAGCCCCTCGATCTTCTCGACGTCAGGCTTTTCCATCTGGTCGAGGAACTGCCGCGCGTAGGCGCTGAGAGATTCCACGTAGCGGCGCTGTCCCTCGGCGTATAGCGTATCGAAAGCTAAAGAGCTCTTGCCGCTGCCGGAAAGCCCCGTGACCACTGTCAGCGAGTTCCGGGGAATCGTGACGTTGATGTTCCTGAGATTGTGCTGCTTTGCGCCGTAGATCTGGATATCGCCCACTTTATTCCGCCTTAACCTTGAAGAACATGTTAGTGTCGGCGGCGAAACCGCGCCATGACACCTCACCACCGGTCTGGTATTTCGAAAGATCAGGATCGCCACTCTGCGCACGACTCCATCCGGATGTTAGCGACGGCGCTCCCCATACACCGAGGACAGACGCAACACCGTCAGACCATGACGGAGGGCCGAGCGCCGTGTTTGTGACAACCGCCTCAATGCCAAGTGCCGAAAGGTCTGCGGCGTCAAACGCACGGATAGACACCTCCGTATCGCCGCCAAAAAGCATCGTGGCCGTCGCGCCATCCACCGTGCCGGTTGGCGCAAACCCAAGAGCCAGAAGCTCCACAGCATTGGTGAGGCCGCCACCGCGCAACTCAACAGTTGTGACCATGTCGGCATCTTCGCCCAAGATATCAGCCCAATGATCCTGAATTGTTGCTTTAATCGTGTTCTTCGAACTGTCGTTTAGCTCGCGCGCCCAGCCATCGACGAACTCCACGCTCTTGCCTTCAGGATACCAATGCACCTGATCGACCCAACATTCATGTCCATCTCCGTAGTAGAAACTCCACCTAACCTCCCGCCTATCCGTCTCAGTTTTTTCATAAGTAACGAGTTCCCATTCGCCATCAGTATCGACAACTTCCTTGAACTCATCAGGATAATACGTTCCGTCCTCCTTTGTTACATTGAATCCGAAGACCGGATATCTCTCGACACCAGTCTTGGCTTTGACCCTGAATGTCAATGTGCCAATTCCGGTAAGCGCAGTTGTCATATGGGCACTTTTTGTGCTGTTCGAGGCATATACCGACGAAGCGCTCTCATATCCAACAGCCGCATCAACCACCCAGCAGGTACGCCTATCCGTATTCGTGCTGACCAGCACCAGGTTGTTGCAGTCCGCAGCAGTGGAAAGGTCGCTAAGGTTGGACTCCCAAACAGCATATAGCACATTGGTGGCATATGCTTCCTCCGTGAGATTTGAAACCGTGGCCTTATCCACATAGGCGACTTCTCCGGATGAGGTTGCCGCCCAGCCACGAAAACTGAAAAGGTCTCGCGTGAACACGTTCGCCTGCAGATTCGTGGCTACGTCATACGTAAATGTCTCAATCGGCATCTCTCCACTGCCGCCGTTCGCATCATAGGCGACAAAGTATGTGTTGGCGGTCCATTGCGCATACAGGGTTCGATCCGATGCAACAGTGACGGTCGTGTTGCTCTCTACTTGCACACCGCCGCTTGCCGCCGTCCACCAGCCAGTGAACGTATAGCCTGTGCGCGTAGGCGTGGGCAAGGTACCATAGCAAGAGTCGTATGTTACCTGAACCGTCTCCTGCCCAACCTCGCCGCCATTTGCGTTGAATGTAACCGCGTACTGGCGCGCCGTCCACTGCGCATACAGAGTCTGCGCGGCGGTTATCGGCACCACGGTGGAGGCCGTCACCTGCGTCCCACCGCTCGCCGCAGTCCACCAGCCATTGAACTCGTAGCCCGTGCGCGTGGGCGTGGGCAGCGTTCCGTAAGTGGATGCGTAGGTCACGCTCTTCGAGGTTGGCGTAACGCTGCCGCCCGCCCCGTTTACATTAAACGTCACCGTGTACTGATTCGTCGTCCAGTGCGCATACAGTGTTTGGGGACCAGTAATCGACACGACTGTACTTTCAGTGACATGCATGCCGCCATTCGCTGCGGTGTACCATCCGCTCGCCGTATACCCCGCGCGCGTGGGCGTGGGCAGAGTGCCGTATGTCGAATCGTAGGTCACGCTCTTCGATGTCGGCGT
>CAMPAA010000049.1 GCA_946631345.1 uncultured Verrucomicrobiota bacterium | reverse complement strand
GCGCAGAAATAACGCAAGCAGATTGCGGACGCGATCCGTCTCTCCCGCTTCAAGGGCGAGGATTCGATCTACGCCTACATCCTCAACGCCTATTCGGACGTGAAGGGCAACTCCGCGGAGAAGCTGGAGAAGGCGTATGCGGAGTATCCCGACCTCGCCGCGCATCGCGACTTCGTTGCGGCGGTCGAGGCGGGCGACCTCGCGTCCGCGGCGCGCATCCTCGATGCGCACAACCTGGATGTCAACTCGCTCACGGCCTACTACGGCAAGTTCGACAAGGCGCTCTGGGCGGCCGTTGCGAAGCGTTCGCCCGTGATGCGCTTCGTGAAGTACCTCGCGAAGTTCCTGCGCGAGGGCGTGCTGACGCCCGAGCTGCTTAAGGCCAAGGTGAACGTGGAGGCGCTCAAGAAGGCGAAGGTGTTCCCGTTCCGCCTCTACACGGCGTATCTGGCGTTTACGTTGGAGCTGGCGCACACCAAGAGGGCTGCGTCTGGCGCTGACGTGGGGAATAAGCCGTTTGCGGATGCATTCGCCTCGGGGAACGAGGCGTCTCTGGACTTTCCTGTTGAAGAGAAGTTCCTCATTGATCACCTCGCTGACGTGATGAACGAGTACGCGCAGTCCTACGACTGGAGCGCGTTCGCGGGCAAGCGGTGGGTCATCGCGCCGGATGTGTCCGGTTCCATGTCTTCGCGCATCGGTGACTCCACCGTCCTCACCTACGCGACCGTGAGCGCGATGTTCGTGGGCTTCTTCGTAAAGGGGCTCGAGAACGTGACGGTGCTGCCGTGGGACGAAGAGGTGAAGCCCTACCGCGTGCCGCGTGCCGACTCGGTGATGACGCACATCAACGCGATTACGCGCATGGTCGATGGCTGCACGTACATGGAGACGGCCGTGAACTACATGCTCAAGAAGGGCATCGACACGGACTACGCCGTGTTCCTCACGGACACGGAGGAATACGGCAGCGGCTGGCTGGCGGCGTGGAAGAACTACCACAAGCGCCATCCGAAGGCGGTTGCGTTCGCCCTGCGTGGCGACAGCTACATGACCTCTCCCATCCCCGAGGCCGAGGCGGAGAGGCTGAACGTCTACCAGATCTTCGGCTGGAACGACTCCGTGATTGACTACATGAAGTTCGTGCTGGAGAAGCGGAAAGGGGTAACAGCATAGGAAGAAGAACATTTCGTGCCCCGGGAACTGCGTTTCGGACGTTTGTCGGGGGAATCATCCGACAGGTTCCCATTCTGGGGCACGATTTTTTGTTTCAACTTTGGGAATGTTACTCGCGGGCCGCCATCCGCGTTGAATTGCTTTGCCAATCATTTGCGTCTACGGTCGCCTCGGCGAGGCGACCCTACCATTTGAGCGGACGTTTCGTACCTCCAGCACGATTCGCGGATGCGCTCTTACTCCCGCGGTGGTTGCGGCCGGAGAGTTGACGGCGGGGAAGGATAATGGTAAACTTTCCGCCGTGGACCAAAAACGGCTGACTGCGGTGATGCGCGGGCTGGGGACCGGCGAACTGAAGCATCCGCGCTTCACCAAGGAAGAAGCCGCCGCCTCAGGAGAAGTTGTACATGAAAGACTATGGAACTACATCCTATCGCTGGAATCCCCCGACGTTTACGCCGGAGGAACGGAAGCGGTCGGCAGAAGCGAGGGCGGAACGTATTCGCAGAGCGGCGGCTGGTTGGGATACCTCCGGCGAATGGCAACGCGCTATGAGGGTGACCCCAAAGAAATAGCGGCAGGGGAACACAAGTATTTCGATCGGGGTGCCGAAAGCAGTGTCTATGATGCGGGCGACGGTGCGGTCGTAAAGGTCCGCAAGCTTTCCGCATACAGTCTGGATGGCGTCAAGTCCGAACTGGCCAAGTTCGTCTATCACAACTATCTTTTCCCGAAGGACGCATACATCCTTCGTGATATCGCCGTGTGGGACAACAACGGGTATGATCAGTTCTATCTGATTCTCGAACAGCCGCTCGTGACGCCGAAGACGGATGCGGACGGGCACATTATCGCGCCGAGTGAGGGGCAGATAGTTGAGGCGCTGAACAAGGCGAATCGGCATTTCAAGATTTACGACGAGGCGTGGGACCGACAAAGTGCGGATGATTTCGATACAACCGAGAGCGACGATTCCAGCGCGGCCTTCGCGCCGTCGGCGCGGAAGATCGCCTACAACGACCAGTACATGGTCTATGACTTCAAGCCTGGCCGCAACACCTTCATCGACGCAACAACGGGGGAGGTGAGGTTCATTGATCCGCGTGTGGACATCAACGATCCGGGTGCGGGATTCTCTGTGTCGAAATTCGGGAAGCGGAAGATCGATAACAGTCCGATGGTCTGCGTTTGGCACAAGAGTATTGTTGAGGATTTCTTTTTGACAGGATTGACATGATTATCACAGGATTGACATGATTATTAGGAGAGGTAGTTGCAAGAAAATTCTTTGTTTTCGCTGCTGGGATGTTCGGAGTTTGGAGGTTGGGGGAAAGCTTCAACAAAGACTCCCAAACTCCAAGTCTCCCTATCTCCAAGTAGCGAAAGCAAAAAGAAACAGGTAACGTGAAAGTTATAGGCAAGCCCGCTGCCCTCGCTTCGCACGGGAATGTAAATGAGGATAACTTTAAGAATGTTGCCAATGTGGAAATGTTGCCAATGCCAATGTTGCCAGTTCCAATTGAAATTGAAGATTGGGAATGGCAACATTGGATATTGGCAACATTTGATCAAGTTATAGGAAAGAATATGACCTATCCTAAAAGATAGCAATTCTTGATTGGGTGTTCATTCCTTTGAAAATGAGATTATGGTGCGGAACGAATCGAAATTGGATTGCAATCGGCGATAATGCGCGAAAAGTAATGATATGTGAGCGAAAACTGTTGATTCCTCTGTCCTACGTCTGAAGTCTTACGTCTTAAGTCCTCGAATCTTTTCGTTGGCATGAATCTTGCTAATAAAGTTACGCCGTCTCACGGCGGCATCGGTCTTTGAAAGCTTGTCGTTCCTTTGCGCATTTCCCGCGAGGTGTTGGTTCTGGTTTCAACCTCATGACTGCAAATCATCACGGCCAGGACGAATTCATTCCTCGCTTCTGCTTTGTGTCTTGAGGTGTTAGGCTGGTTTCAACTACTCCTTACAAAATAGGGCCTGGTAGTGAGGCCCGGACCGGATGTGTCTCCGGATTTACGCCAGCCGTCCTCATTCCTCATCACGCATTCACAAAGGGACGAGAGGTTGTTTGAAGAGATTTGAAAGGAGTATGCTGGTATGAGCCGTTCTTTCAGACATCGCGGCTGGTTGACGGATCAGTCGGGTAGGAAATTTGGCAAAAGATATGCCAATCATGTTGTACGGCGGGCGGCTGACGTTCCGTCTGGGCGGTGTTATCGAAAGTTCTATTGCAGCTACAACATCTGCGATTATGTCATTTGGGCACGGCCCAAAGGTTCATGTCCAGACGCTTATAAAGATTGGATAAAGTGAGGAAGGGAGTTGATAGATGAATGTGGTTCAGAAAATGGAGGCGCTGGCCGATGAATGGCACTGCGGCGTTGAGCGGAAGGGCAAGGGGCATGTGCCCTACATCGCGCATCCGCGTGCGGTGGTGGCCCAGCTGAAGGCGTGGGGCATGACGGAGGAGGCGAATCCTGTGCCGCTGGCCGTCGCCTGGGGGCACGACCTCGTGGAGGATACGCGCGTTCCGGCCATTTCCATTTTGAATGCCGCCGGCGAGCATGGCCTCAAGGTGTTCGAGGGCATCCTTTATCTCACGTTCAGTCGCCCCGAGTATCCATCCGCCAAAGACCACGATGACGCGGACCGTCTCTACATGGAACGGCTGGCCAGCGAGGTGCCGCCGGAGATCCTGATGGTGAAGTTGGCGGATCGCGTTTGCAACACACGCGACTTCATGAAGGACCCGCCCCAGGACGAGCCGACCAAGCCGGCGCGCTATCTCCACGAGGCCGATCCAATCCTCGCGGCCGTCTCGCGCGTACCGAGCGCGCTCGTGGAGGCCGTCAAGGCGACGATTGAGGAATTGAAGCGCCAGGTCGGATATGCGGACTGGACGCGAAAAGAGGAGCCGCAATGACAAGGCAAGAACTGAAAATCGTGTCCGGGGGGCAGACCGGCGTTGACCAAGGGGCGCTTGAGGCGGCCCTTGGCCTCGGTCTTGTTTGGGGCGGCTGGGTGCCGAAGGGCTGGCGCGCGGAGAACGGAACCGTTCCCGAGCGATTCCGCGCGCGCATGCAGGAACACGCGAGCACGAACTACATCGTGCGGACGCGGCAAAACGTCGCCGATTCCCATGCGACGCTGATCCTGACCGATGCCTATCCACTATCGGGCGGTACGCTGCGTACGCGCGACTTCTGCATGAACATGATGAAGTCGCATTTCGTCGTTTCGTTTGGCGAGGCGGATGCCGTCGGCAAGGTACGCAAGTGGCTCGGACAGTTCTTCGCCGTCGAGCATCCCGTGCCGTTCGTCCTCAACGTCGCCGGCCCGCGCGAAAGCAAATCCCCCGGCATCCAGTCCCGCACCCGCCTCTTCCTCTCCAAGGTGCTGGGCGGGATGCTGAATGGATAACGGGATGGGTGTCATGCCCATACGTCACGTTGTGATGTTCGATGGCGTAATATTATTCTTTTCATACTAGTAATATATTACTATTGACATGCGATGGTAAAATATGATACCATACACGCCGTCAAGCAAAATTAGGTTCCATGAAGACATCCAACAAGACAAAGGTCGTTCAACCGCTCATTGATGTGGCGCGTCGGTACTCGGTTAAGCCTGAGTTCACTACGCTGGCCGCTGCATTTGCAGTATTGCTGTCTATCAGGCACGGAGAGGCGTTTCCGCTGCCCGACCTTGAAGCTGTGCTTGACCGCGAAGAAACGCTCCCGAACTATGTCAGAGCGTTCTTGGAGAAACATCTGCTTGATCATTGGAAAGAATATCAGCAGACGGCTGGTGCCTTCGACGAAGATTCTCTGGTCGATTTCTTCAGCAATGAGGCGACATTGATGCTCATGGACAGTCGCCATGATTTCTCGACCCATCCTGCCGTCGACCAGTTGTGCGCGGGGTTGTTGCATATCAGCGAGGGCAATACGGTCGCTGACCTCAATTGCGGAATCGGGAAGTTCGTTCGCAGGGCATGGTTTTCATTGTGGGACGCCGCGGGAAGCGATGAAGGCCTCACGGTTGTTGGCTATTCTCACGATGCAGAGTTCGCCGCGCTGACATATATCATCTGCAATGTAACGGGGGTCGGAGCCAAGGTGATGGCGCAGAGTATCTTTATCCCGAATCCCGAACGGTATGATCGCATTGTTCTCGTCCCCCCGTTTGGAATGGAGACGCGCGCCATCAACATCCCGATGGCGCGACAGGTGCTTGCCGAACGCTTCGAGAACTTTCCCGAGTTGCGTCTGTCGTCCGCCGACTGGGTGTTTGCCGCTCGTGCGGCGAGTCTGCTAGCGTCGGGTGGGCGTGCGGTTGTCGCGGTTCCGCTCCATGCTTTGAACGGAACGCAGAGCCAGTCCTACCGTGAGTTCTTGGTGCGCAATCAGCTCATCGAGTCGGTAATCGCCATCCCGCGCGGGTTTCTGAACGGGGTGACTGTCGGTTTTGCGATTGTTGTCATGCGTGAGGGATGCAGCGAAATCAAGTTCGTCAATGGCGAAGAGTACCTGTCCGCCGTAGATGGTGCCCGATTGCTGGACGTTCCCAGGCTGCTCAAGGATTACCATGACCTGAATGACTATGAGGCGGTGACGACCAAGACGAGCGAGGCGGTGTTTTCGCGAGAATGCAATCTGACGCCGGACTTCTATCTGGGCGAGGAACTCGTGTACAACAACGCGAAGCCGTTCGGGAAAGTCGTCTGCGCGATCCGTCGCGGGGCCAAGTTGCCGGTTGAGGTATGGAAGGCGGTCGAGGGGGATGATTCATCGCCCGTGAAGAAGGTTGCGTTCAAGCATTTCAGCGAGGGGATGATCGACGAGCGTCTGCCGGGGCTCGTGGCTGTGCCGCCGGGCGCGGAGGAGGCCGTGCTGGAGACGGGTGACCTGCTGATTTCCAGGATGGGTTTCCCGTTCAAGGTCGCGGTTGTGGAACATCGCAACGAGAAGCTGGTTGCAGACGAAAACGTGTGGATCGTCCGGATGGGCGGCAACCGCGAGATGGCCTATTACCTCCGGGCGTATCTCGAGAGTGAACGCGGATCCAAGTGGCTCTCGCGGTTGAGCGCCGGTGCGGTGCTTCGGACAATCTCGGCGAAGAACATCGAGAAGATTCCGGTTCCCGATGCAGACGAAGAGACGCGGGAGGCAATCGCCTGCGAACTCGAGAAGAGCACGATCCTGGTCCGGGAGAACCGCAAACGCCTCGACGATTCGCTTACGGCGATGAGGAACGTCTGGGGGAGAATGCGGAATGCGGAATGCGGAATGCGGAATTGAGAAAAGGAGAACACCGTGGCCATCAAGAAATCTCAGCTGTACACAAAGCTCTGGCAGGCGTGCGACGAACTGCGCGGAGGCATGGACGCAAGCCAGTACAAGGACTATGTGCTGGTCATCCTCTTCATCAAGTACATCAGCGACCGCGCCAAAAACGGGGATGCCGACCTTTATATCGACCTGCCCCAAGGGTGTGCCTTCGACGACCTGGTGGCGCTTAAGGGCAAGCCGGACATCGGCGAGCGCATGAACGTGATTCTTGCGCGCATCGGCGAGGCGAACGAGCAGCTGGCCGATACGATCACGAATGCGGACTTCGCCGACGAGCAGAAGCTGGGCAAGGGCAAGGATCTCGTGGAGACGGTTTCAAACCTGATCGGCGTCTTCCAGGACAAGGATCTCGACCTTTCCAACAACCGCGCCGCGGACGACGACCTCATCGGCGACGCCTACGAGTATCTGATGAAGAACTTCGCCACGCAGTCCGGCAAGTCCAAAGGCCAGTTCTACACCCCCGGCGAAGTGAGCCGCGTGATGGCGCGTGTCGTCAACATCGCCGAGGACAAGCGCCCGATGATCTCCATCTACGACATGACGTGCGGATCGGGTTCGCTGCTGATCCGCGCGGCGGCAGAGTCGGGGCGCAAGATGGATTCCATCGCCATCGAAGGGCAGGAGATAGACCTCGCGACCATCGGCATGGCGAAGATGTCAATGGTCATCCACGGTATCGACGACGCGGAACTCAAACACGGGAACACGCTCTCGGATCCGCAGCACAAAGTGGACGACAGGCACCTCAAGACCTTCGACTACTGCTTCGCCAATCCGCCTTTTTCGGTGAAGGGCTGGATGAAGGGCGCGCAGGCCAAGGATCCGTTCGGGCGATGGGGCGTCGATGAGAACGTCGCGCCGGTGCCCCCGCCCAAGTGCGGCGATTACGCATTTCTCCTGCACATGATCGCCTCGCTGAAGTCGAAAGGCAGGGGCGCGATCATTCTTCCTCATGGCGTCCTCTTTCGCGGCAACGCTGAAGGCGAAATCCGCAAGTTCATCATCGAAAAGCACATCATCAGCGGTGTGATCGGACTTCCGCCAAACCTCTTCTTCGGAACCGGCATTCCGGCTTGCATCATTATCATCGACAAAGGCGCCGCATTGACCTCGAAGGGGATCTTCATGATCGACGCGAAGGACGGCTTCGCCAAGGACGGCGCGAAGAACCGTCTGCGCGAATGCGACATCCGCCGCATCGTCGACACATGGGAAGCGCAGGCGTACGTGCCGCACTACGCCCGAATGGTCCCGTATGCCGAGATCGAGAGGAACGACTTCAACCTGAACATCCCGCGTTACATCGCGCCGGCGGACAAGGAGATTCGCCAGGACATCGTTGCCCACCTCAAGGGCGGTATACCCGAAGCTGATGCCGCGATCTACCCGTCGGCGCTCTTCAAGCGACTGCGCAAGGGCTATGTCAAGCTCGACGGCTCTGCGGACGACGTTGCCGCGAATCTCGAGGCCGACCCTGAGACGACGGATGTAGCTGACAAGTACACGAAGATGTATCGCCGCTGGCTCAAGTATTTTGGAGACGAGGCGCAAAAGGTGAAAACCGGCGTCACGCCCAAGAAGTTGATTCAAGAATGGGCCGGACGGCTTCTCGAAGACGCTCAGAGGAGTGGATCGTTCATAGATGCGTATGATGTCTATGAGATACTGATGAACTACTGGGCCGAGACGTTGCAGGACGACTGCTACCTCATTTCGCGTGACGGATGGAAGGCGGAGCTGCTGCCGTCGGCAAAGAAGAACGCGACTTGGGAAAGCTACGTGTGCGAACTTCTGCCGGTCGAAATCATCGCCCGCGTGAAATTCGGCGAAGAACTCACGAGTATCAATCTCCTGAAGACCCACCTTGAAGAGGTGGTTCAGAACATTGCTGAGATCGACGAGAAACTTGCGGACGAGGAATCGGAGGAGGAGATCGACGAAGAGGGGTTGAAGACGACGCGCAAGGCGCTCGAGTACAGCGTCAAGCAATTCAAGAAGGCGATCAAGGACGAGACCGAAAAACTCACCGGCAAGATCGTGAAATACTACGTCGGGCTTGATGAGACGGCGATCAAGGAGCATGTCATCGGCGACAAATGGACGGCAACTCTTGAAAGTCGCTTTGCCGCGGAACTTGTCCGCGTGAAGGCGAAGATCGTTGCGGACGTGAAATCGCTTGCCGCGCGCTACGCCGTAACGCTCTCGGATGCCGAGCGCGCGGTTGACGAACTGAGCGCCAAGGTCGCCGGCCATCTCGCGGCGATGGGAATTGAGGTTTAATGCGGATTTTCAGGATTGAGAGGTCGGTAAGATGAGCGAAAATAATGCTAGAATACCAAAAGACTTTGCAACGGCGGTCAAGGACATCAAGCTTGCGATCCTGCAGACACGGGCAAAGGCGGCCCGTCTTGCAAACGCCGAGGCGCTGAAGCTGTACTTCTATGTCGGCGGGTACATCTCGAGGAAGACACGCAACGCCAAGTGGGGTTCTGGCGCGATAGACGCCTTGTCGAACCGGCTGCAGGTCGAGTTGCCGGGGTTGAGGGGTTTCTCGCCGACGAGTATGAAAAAGATGCGCTTGTTCTTTGAGGCATGGTCATCTTATGTGTCAATTCGTCCGTTGGCAACGGACGAATTGGATCGCACTTCAATTCGACACTTGCCAAGTGGTGGAATTTGTTCGTCCTCAACGAACGAAATCCAACCGTCGCCAACTGTTGAAATAGTCAACGACGGAAATTGCTACTTGGCAAGTAGCAAATTTCGTCCGTTACCAACGGACGAATTGGACTCGGATGACATAGTGGCGTTCTGTTCCATAGGGTTCTCTCAACATGTGGAGATTTTTACGGCGGCAAAGAATCTTGACGAGCGCCTTTACTACATCCATGCCTGCGCGAATGCACCTTGGACGGTCGAGCAGTTGCAACAGCATCTTCGCGCTGATGACTACCACCACATCGGCGCGTTGCCCAACAATTTCGGAAAGACGCTTTCGCCGATGGCGCTGGCGACGAAGGCCGTGCGCTCGTTCCGCGACGAATATCTGCTGGAGCTCGTCAACCTTGACAATGTGGATGCCGTCCATGACCAGGACGTTGACGAGAGAGTGCTGTCGAAGGGACTTGTCGCAAACATTGAGAAGACCATAGCCGCGCTCGGTGGCAGCGACTTCTGCTTCATGGGGCGAGAGAAACGTCTGGTCGTCGAAGGAGAAGAGCTGTATGTCGATCTTCTGTTCTATCATCGTTCGCTGCAGGCGATGGTGGCGATTGAATTGAAGATGGGCAAGTTCCGTGCTTCCTATCTCGGCCAGCTTTCGCAGTATCTCTCTGTTCTGGATGCCGTGGAGAAAAAGCCAAACGAGAATCCATCCATCGGTCTTCTGCTCTGCGAGAAGATGAACAACCCGGTGGTGCAGCTGACGGTTCAAGGTTACTCTCAGCCCATCGGAATCGCCACGTATCAGGCGCTCAAGAACATCCCCCAACCCTACAAGATGCTCGCACCGGTAATCGATGGGGTTCGCAGAGTCATGGCCGAATACAAGCGTGAGCAACCCGCGCCCACAGGTGCAAAGCCCGCAAGGAAGCGCAAAACGAGGGCATTGAAATGAAGCCGCCGGAATCCAAAATGGCTGAACTCGCCCCTAATGCTACGGGCGGGAAAAAATCTCGCGCAGAGGCCGCAGAGAGCGCAGAGTTCAAGATGACCGAACTCGGCCCTATTCCCCAGGATTGGGAGGTGAAGCGGCTGGGAGAGGTGTGCTTGATAACTACTGGGCACAAGGATGTAAACAAGGGATGTAAGAATGGTAAATATCCTTTTTTTACCTGTTCGCGAAATGTATTTGCATCCAATAGTTATTCATTTAACTGTGAAGCAATATTGGTGGCTGGAAATGGAGATGTTGGTAACCTTCATTATTACAAGGGTAAATTTGAAGCATATCAGCGCACTTATGTACTTAATGAATTTTCAGAAGATGTAATATACATTCTTCATGAGTTGACTTATAATTTAATGAGTTGCTTAAGTGAAGGGAAAATAGGAAGTTCAATACCATACATTACAATACAACAGTTAGATGGTTTTATGCTTCCGATTCCACCTCTCGCTGAGCAGCGACGGATTGCGGAAGCGTTGTCGGATGTCGATGAGTTGATTTCGGCGTTGGGGGAACTCATTGAGAAGAAGCGCAATATCAAGACCGGCGCGATGCAAGAACTGCTGGGAATGCGGAATGGGGAATGTGGAATGAGGAATGTGCCTCGCCGTCGTCTCGCCGGCTTTAGCGGCGAGTGGGTTGAGAAGCGGTTTGATGATTGCTTTGACCTTATTGGAAATAACACTTATGCACGTGAATGTATGTGTGATGACGGTGATGGGTTGGCAAACATTCATTATGGCGATGTGTTGATTCGATATGGTAGCGTTCTTGATTGTACAAGGACCGCCGTTCCTTCGTTGATTAAGTCTATTATCTGCAGAACAGATCGACTTTCAGATGGCGATGTAATTATAGCCGATACCGCCGAAGACGAAACCGTAGGGAAGGCAATTGAGATTCGTGGACTAAAAGGGCGGCGCGCCGTATCTGGTTTGCACACGATTGCTTGCCGCCCGCGCTTTGATTTTGCACCTGGATGGTTGGGCTATTACATAAACTCTTCTGCATTCCATAATCAGCTCTTACCATTGATTACAGGTACAAAGGTATCTTCTATTTCAAAGGCAGGTCTTCGCACTACTATTCTAAATGTGCCCACCCTTGCCGAGCAGCAGGCAATTGCGGCGGTGCTGTCGGATATGGATGCGGAGATTGCGGCGTTGGAGGCGAAGCGTGCGAAGTACGAAAGCATCAAGCAAGGCATGATGCAGGAATTACTGACGGGAAGAACGAGGCTGAAAGGAGAATGCGAATGAACTCAGAAAGTAACAACGAAGAGCTGCCAGTCGTGCTGTATACCTCTGCGGATGGGCAGGTGAGGGTGAATGCTCTCGTAAAAGACGAGACGCTTTGGATGACGCAGTTGGGGATGGCAGAACTGTTTGGGGTACAGAAAGCTGCCATTAGCAAACATCTGAAGAACATCTTCGAATCGGGTGAATTAATTGAGGATGTGGTTGTTTCCAAAATGGAAACAACCACTCAACACGGTGCGATAGAAGGGAAAATACAGCATCATTTGGTGAGTTATTACAACTTAGATGTAATAATAGCCGTTGGATATCGGATAAATTCCCGTCGTGCCACGCAGTTCCGCATTTGGGCGACGAGCGTGTTGAAGGAATACATCATCAAGGGATTCGCCCTTGATGACAAGCGGCTCAAGAAAGGCGGGAATCCATTTGGGGAGGATTACTTCAAAGAGTTACTTGAGCGTATTCGTTCAATCCGGGCCAGCGAGCGTCGGATATGGCAGCAGATAACCGACATCTTTGCCGAATGCTCGATTGACTATGACAAGACTTCACCTGTGACGCGGGATTTCTACGCGATGGTGCAGAACAAGTTCCATTACGCCATCACCGGAAAAACCGCAGCGGAAATCATCTACGACGCCGCCGACCACACGAAGGCGAACATGGGGCTTACGACTTGGGAGAATGCGCCGAATGGGCGGATTCTGAAAAGCGATGTTCTGGTGGCGAAGAACTATCTTTCAATGCCGAAGATTCGTCGTCTTGAAAGGGCGGTGACTGGGTTCTTTGACTACATCGAGGGGCTGGTGGAGCGAGGGCACACTTTTACGATGGAGGGATTTGCCAAGAGCGTGAATGCGTTTCTTGAATTCAACCAGTATGAGATTCTTGAAGGATACGGGAAAGTGTCTCGTGGCGCAGCTGATGAAAAGGCAGGCATTGAATATGCCCAGTTCAACCGCACGCAGAAGATAATCTCAGATTTTGATCGGGAAGTGAAAAGACTTCTGGATGGGGAGAGGCCAAATGCAGACTGAGGAGAATGCAATATGACCGTTGAAATCGAACGCGCTGTGCAGAACCGGGTGATCACGCTTTTGCGCACGAAGCTCGGCTATGGCTATTGGGGCAACCTCAAAGACCAGGACAACGGCAACATCAACGTCGCCGAGCTGGAGGAATTCCTCGCCAACAAGCAAAAGCTGACTGCGGCGCAGATTTCGGGCGTCATCGCCAAGCTCAAGCAGGCGGCGCATTGTACTTCCAAAACGGCTCTCTACAACGCCAACAAGGAAGTCTACCGCATGTTGCGTTATCCCGTGCCGGTTCCGACCGAGCCGGGCAAGCCGATGAAGCAGACGTGGCTCGTGGATTGGAAGAATCCGCTGAACAACATCTTCTCGGTCGCCGAAGAGGTGCGCGTTGCCACAACGGGCGGCGAAGTCGCCCATCGGCGTCCTGATGTGTGCCTCTATGTGAACGGCATCCTGTTTGGCGTCATCGAACTCAAGAAGGCGACGGTCTCCATCGAAGAGGGGGTGCGCCAGAACTGGCGCAACCAGCAGGACGGCGAGATTCCTGGTTTCTTCTCGACGGCCCAGCTGCTCGTCTCGGGCAGCGAGTCCGAGGGCATCAAGTATGGCACGACCCTCACGCCGCCGAAATACTGGCTTAAGTGGAAAGAGCCGTGCGGCAAGCCGTGTGCGGAGAGCGTTTTCACGCCTGCCGACGTCAAGAACGCGATGGACCGTTCGATCCTTCAGATGTTCGAGCCGAGGCGGTTTCTCGGCCTTGTCCATGATTCCATCGTGTTCGACGCGGGCGTGAAGAAGGTGATGCGTCCGAACCAGGTGTTTGCGCTTGACGCCGCCAAGCCGCGGATCCAGAAGAAGGAAAGCGGCATCATCTGGCACACGCAGGGATCCGGCAAGTCGCTGATGATGGTATGGCTTGCGCAGTGGATCCGCGAGAACCAGGAGGACGCCCGCGTCGTCATCATCACCGACCGCGACGAACTCGACAAGCAGATCACCAACGGATTCCGGGAGGCCGGCGAGAAGCCGCATCAGGCCATGAGCGGCGATGATCTCATCAAGACGCTCAACGCAAACACGGACTGGCTGGTGACGACGCTCATCCAGAAGTTTGGCGTACATGGCCCCGACACCAATTCCTCATCCGCAATTCCGCATTCCGCAATTCCGCATTCCGCAATTCCGCATTCCGCAATTCCGCATTCCGCATTCTCTAATTCCGCATTGGATAAGCGGCTGCGCGGCAAGCCGACGGTCGCGCAGTACATGGAGCAGATCGCCGAGCATCTGCCCGCCGGATTCAAGGCCAAGGGGAACATCTACGTGTTCGTTGACGAGTGTCATCGAACGCAAGGCGGCATGCTCAACAAGGCCATGAAGAAGATCATGGGCGAGGGCGTGATGTTGATCGGCTTCACGGGCACGCCGCTTCTTCGGGTTGACAAGGGCGAGTTGACCTCGGCGGCGAACTTCGGACCGTACATCCACACCTACAAGTTCGACGAAGCCGTGCGGGACGGCGTCATCCTCGACCTGCGCTACGAGGCACGGGATGTCGAGCAGCAACTCAAGGAGGAGGTCACTTTCGATTCGCTCTTCGAGGAGTCGACGAAGTCGCTGACGCCGCGGGCCAAGGAGGATTTGAAGGCACGCTGGGCGAACATGCAGAACCTGTTCTCGTCCAAAGACCGCATTGCCCGCATCGTGACCGACATCTGCAAGGACATGATGCTCAAGCCCGCCCTCAAGAACGGGTGGGGGAACGCCATGCTCGTGTGCGAGAACGTCTATCAGGCGTACCGCTACTACGAGATGTTCGAGTACAACAATACGCCGCTCAAGGGTCGGTGTGCGGTCGTGACGAGCTACGATGGCAAGGCGCCGGATCTTTCGGAGGGATACACTGGCGAAGCGGCGACGGAAGCCGAGTACAAGCACAAGATCGCCAAGTGGATGTTCGACGGGCGCACGCCCGAAGAATTCGAGGAGTGGGCCAAGGATTGGTTCATCAACCATCCGGGTGCCATGAAGCTCCTGATTGTCGTGGACAAGCTGCTGACCGGCTTTGACGCGCCGGCGTGTACGTATCTGTACATTGACAAGAAGATGGTCGATCACACGCTTTTCCAGGCAATCTGTCGCGTGAACCGGTTGAATGGCGAAAACAAGGCCTTCGGGCACATCGTCGATTACAAGCACCTCTTCGGGAACATACAAGGTGCGATCGAAGACTACACGAACGGGGCGTTCTCCGGCTATGACAGTGAAGACGTAGCCGGATTGCTGACGAACGACGTGCAGGCGGGAAAACAGGATCTCGAGGATGCGCTCGAGAAGTGCCGCGCACTCTCGGAGCCGGTCAAGGCCCCGAAGACGATTGACGAGTATTTCGACTGGTTCTGCTACAATCAGGTCGCGACGCCTGCGGAGGATCACGCCGAAGAGCTGCAGAGAAACGCGCAGAAGCGCGAGGACTTCTACCAGGCGTGCTATGCGGCGGTGCGGGCGTTTGCGGCAATCGCCGTCGAGATCCGGAAGGTGTACACGGACGAAGAGGCGCTCGCCCTCAAGAACGAGGTGAAAGACTTCGACCAGATCCGCGAGGCCATCATGAAGCGCTGCGGCGACTTCGCCGACCTGAAGCAGTTCGACGCCGAGATGCGGGCGCTGCTGGACGATTACGTGACGGCGACGCATGCGACGAGGCTTGCGAGCCTTGACAACTTCTCGTTCCTCGATGTCATCAAGAGGGACAAGGACGGGAACGCGGTGTCCACAGACGTACGCGAGACCGCTGCAGCGGGGGGTGAACGTGGCGTTGCCGAGACGATGGCGGCGAACGTTCGGCGTTATGTCTTCCGCAAGCGCGAGACGAATCCGGCGGAGTTCCGCAAGTTCTCCGAGCGGATCAACCGCTTGCTCGCGGACTACCTGCAGGAGAAGATTGAATACAAGAAATTCCTCGAGGACATGGTGAAGCTCTGCGAGGAACTGAAGGCCGAGAAGGAGAGCCGTGATCCGCGGATCGATACCGAGGCCAAGAAGAACCTGTTGGACAATCTCGGCGGCGACGTCGAACTTGCGCTCAAGGTCTACGATGCGGTCGTTGCTTCCGTCAAGCCCGGTTTCAGGACAAACACGGTACGACGCAAGAAGGTCGAGCATTCACTTGTGATTGCATTGGCAGGGACGGATTACAAGGCATCTGAAATCTATCGGATTGTCGAGCAGCAGGCGGAGTTCGACGGCGAGTCGATGGAAAGGTGGAGTTAAGAATGCGGAATGAGGAATGCGGAATGCGGAATGTGGAATATAGAATGAGGGAAGAGGAGTCGGAAATAATTCCGCATTCCACATTCCGCATTCCGCATTCCTCCTTGATCGTGTCCGTTGAGCGCAAGGCGATCAAGCACACGCATCTGTCGGTATTCCCGCCGGACGCGCGGGTCCATGTCAGCGCACCGCTTGACTTGTCCGAGGCCGATCTGCGGAGTTTCCTCGTCTCAAAGGTTCCATGGCTTCGCAAGCAGATTGCTGCCGTTCTGGCACAGCCCCGTCAGGCTCGGAGGGAATACGAAAGCGGTGAGGACGTCTACCTTCTCGGCAAGCGCTATCGGCTGAGTGTCCGGAAGGGCGACGAGGCAGCGTCGGTTCGCTTAGAGGGCAAAAGCGTAGTCCTTTCGGGGCGAGGGCTTGAGACCCGCGCGGCGCGCGAAGCGCGAATCGTCGAATGGTATCGCGAGGAACTGAGGCGCGTGCTTGCGCGCCTTGTGGCACGTTGTGCGGCGACGGTTGACGAAACGGAGGGGATTGCATTCGAGGTCCGGCGGATGCGGAATCTATGGGGATCGTGCAATGCACGGAAGCGGAGGATTTGGTTCAACCTCGCCCTTGCCCGCGTGCCAATCCGCTGCATTGAATACGTTGTGACGCACGAGATCGTCCATCTGTCTGTTCCGAATCATTCTGCACTTTTTGAGCGGAAGATGGACCAGCGGATGCCGCGTTGGCGTGATGTCCGGAAGGAACTCAACGATTTCATCGCCTTGCCGTTAGGCGAGGAGTGTGATGCATAATCACAAATAAGCATGATCTTCGCGACCGGGGTGCAACGAGGTATTTATGCAGAGTCAAGGGTTTTAGCCGCAGAGAACGCA
>CAMPAA010000048.1 GCA_946631345.1 uncultured Verrucomicrobiota bacterium | reverse complement strand
GAAGCTCCAGAGCTTCCCGCGCGGCAAGGCGCTATGCCATGGCGACTTCAACCCGACCAACGTCATCATCACCCCAAAGGGGGATTGGCGCGTGATCGACTGGTCGCATGTGCGCCTCGGCGATCCGCTCGCCGATGTCGCCCGCACGTACCTCCTGTTCTGGCTCTCGGGTCACATCGCCGCTGCGGAAAAGTACATGGCCCTCGCCTGCGAGGCGCTTAAGGCGAAGGTGCCGGACGTGCAGAAGTGGCTGCCGATCGTCGCCGCCGCCGAAAGCGCGAAACCGCAGAGCCCGAAGAACCACGAGCTGCTGCTCCACTGGGCAAGCGTCGTCGACTACGAATAGCCAATGGCCGCGACGGTGACGTGCGCCAGACGAGGTGGCGTCATTGCTGCCGCTAATCCGCGAAGAGCGGGGTAGAGAAGTAGCGTTCGGCGGTGTCCGGCAGGATCGTGACCACGGTCTTGCCCGGCCCCAGCCGCTTTGCGAGCTTGAGTGCCGCAAAGACGTTCGTGCCGGCGGAAATGCCTGCCATGAGACCTTCCTTGGCGGCGAGGTCGCGGGCGCAATCGAGCGCTTCCTCGTCCGACACTACACAGATGTGCGAGTATATCTGCGTGTTTAGGTTGTCCGGGATGATACCGTCGCCAATTCCCATCTGGAGATGGGTGCCGACAGTGCCGCCGGCGAGGATTGCGGCGTTCTTCGGCTCCACCGCCCATATCTCGATCCCGGGGTTCTGCGCCTTGAGAACTTCGCCGATGCCGCTGAGAGTGCCGCCCGTGCCGACTCCGGAGCAGAAGCCGTGTATCGGCTTTGCCGCCTGCTCCATGATTTCGAGCGCGGTGCCGTGACGGTGCGCTGCGGGGTTAGCAGGGTTTGAGAACTGCTCCGGCACGAACACGTTGGGGTCATCCTTTGCCATGCGCTGTGCGATGGCGCAGCATTCCGCTATTGCATCGCCGATGTTACCGGCGTCGTGCACGAGAACCACCTGCGCGCCGTAGTGACGCACCAGCTTGCGGCGCTCTTCGCTCACGCTGTCGGGCATGACGATCACCGTCCTGTATCCCTTCACTGCGCCGACGAGGGCGAGCCCGATCCCCTGGTTGCCGCTGGTCGGCTCGACTATCACGGAATCCGGCGTTAGCAGGCCTCGCGCCTCCGCATCGCGGATCATGTTGAATGCGGTGCGCGTCTTGATCGACCCGCCGACGTTCAGAGCCTCGAACTTCACCAGCACCTCGGCCATGTCCGAAGTGACCATCCGGTTGAGCCGCACGAGCGGCGTGTGCCCCATTGCATCAAGTATCGTATTGCTGATCATATTCTTCTGCTGCCTTGAAACTCAAGAGCGCGTATTATACCAAACATCCAGGCGGCACATCATGTTTGCCGCCAGCAGGCAGGCAAAACGGAGTTGAAAGCGGCGGCGCGGCCATACCGACGGACAACGGAAAAACCACGGCCCAGCCTTCGCACCGGCAGGAATCTGGTATAATATGCCGCATATGAATGGAGGCGATAGACAAGGTTCGCTGCCGTTGCCGACAATACGCCGGTATCCGGCTTACTTGCGCTTGATACGTGAACGAATGGCGGCAGGGGAGGAGGAGATATCCAGCGCGGCGCTGGCTGCCGCACTTGGCATAGATCCCGTCCTCGCGCGCAAGGACATCGCGATGATGGGCATTCCGGGCCGTCCGCGATGGGGATATCCGGCGCGCGAATTGGTCGAGGCGATGCAGCGCGCGCTTGGGTGGGACAACGCAACCGACGCCGCCCTTGTCGGATGCGGATCGCTGGGGCACGCCCTTGTGGGCTATGGCGGATTTGCGGAGCAGCATCTTTCGATAGTCGTGGCATTCGATTCCAATCCGGCGCTGCATGGGCAGACCGTCCATGGCGTGAAGGTTCGCCCAATGGCGGAGATCAGCCGTCTTGTGCGCCGCATGCGCATACAGCTCGGCATCCTGACAGTGCCCGACTCCGCCGCCCAGGAATGCACCGATGCGCTTGTGGCGGCAGGCGTGAGGGGAATATGGAACTTCACGTCCGTGCAGCTTTCCGTGCCGGACGGCGTAATCGTTCAGAGCGTAGACCTCGCCCAATCGCTGGCCGTGCTTTCACACGCCATCGCAAACAGGCAGAGATGCGTGCGGTGACGGTCTCCGCAGGCTTCGGCCAGGGCTAGCCCTATTTCAGCTTTTGCGTCTGGGCTTTCCGAGAAACGCCCGATCCGTAGATTGTCGTCCAGTCGTCGCGCATGGATACGGGAACCCAGCCGTTCCCCGCGCATGCGGCGCGCAACTTCTCGGCCTTGGCAGTGTTGCCGTATTCCCGCACCGTGTCATCGCAGAGCAGCATGAAACCCATGGTTCTGTACCGCCTGTTCTGCAGTGTGTAGTTCAGCATGCTCGCGTCGCTGAAGCTGTTGCCGAACGCCAGCACCGGCCGCGCACCGATTTCACGCGCCATGACAGACACCTTGTTCATCTGAAGGTTCTTGACGGCAAGCTTTCCGTCAAGCACCAGTCCGTCGCCGGTTCCGTAGGTGAAGTTCAGTCCGTCTCGCCCACCCTGTGCGCGCGCAACGAGCCTGTAGTCGGTGCCTATGATCTGCCGGGCCGGAAGATCTAGGCCGTCCTCCACGATCGGCCGCAGCGCGAAACGCTCGGTTCCGCTGCACACGTACACCAGAAAACCTTTCGCCTGGAGGAGTCGCACCACCTCCACCATCGGGCGGTAGAACGCCTCGCCGCGCTTCATGCCCGTGAAGCCAGGCTGGGGGCTCTGCAGGAAGGCGCGAACTTTGGCGGCCAGCTCATCCGGCGAAACCCCATTCCACGCCTCCGCCATCAGGCGTTCGCGCTTGGGATGGTTCAGGCCGGGCCATTCACCGGTGGCACGGGCTTCACGGGCGACGGAAACCTGCTCCGCCGTCGCGCGGTATGACGGGTCTTCAAGCACGCGATGGTCGAAAAGCATCCAGTCGAAGTAGGTAGGATCCGTTTCGCAGAACAGCGTGCCGTCGAAGTCGAACACGGCTATGCGGTCCTGCGGCGGAATATAGTCCGGCGAACCTTCCGAAGTCACTGCGGCAAGATAGTCAAGCAGCGCGGTCTTCGCCGGGGCGCTGGCACGCCACAACGACAGGGCCTCGCCGCTGGGCGACGCGCCTTCCGGAATAGCTGCGCATCCCGCCACCAACGCCGCCGCAACAATGAATCGCATCAATCTGTTCATTTCCGCCTCCCTGAGCCAGTTTCCCTCATGCGGCTTCCGTCACATCGATAAGCTCGTAGCGCGAGTTGCCCATCTTCAGTTCGCGCATTGCGGAAAGCTGGCGCAGTCCATGGCGCGATTCCATCCGTTCGACGAGGTCCTTGTTCGACACCGACGAATAGACGAGATCGACGCTCGCCTGGTCTATGGCAAGTATATCCGTTGAGGCGAGGATGCCGATGTCGGGGATGGTAGGCTCTAGAGCCGCCACGCCCTCGCAGTCGCAGCTCACGGACATCCGGCGCAGCACGTTCAGGAACACAATGCGCTTCCCAAAATGGTCGCATATCGCCTTGCCGCTGTCTGCCATCAGTTCCATGAACCTCTCCTTGTCCGGCATCTTCGCCCAGTCCGCGCCAGACGGCGGCATGTCGCCCGTGGGATATCCATGCACCTGCCGCTTGCCGCCCTGCCCCGAAGCGCATCCTATTGCGATGTTCTTCAGCGAACCGCCGAACCCGCCCATGACATGCCCCTTGAAGTGCGTGAGCACCACGAGCGAGTCATAGTTCGCGAGATGTCCGCCCACGGCGACGTCCTTCAGGTGGAGCCCCCTCCGCACCGGGAAGCGCACGTCGCCCTCCTCGTCAAGTATGTCTACAGGGCAGAACGTCCATCCGTTGATCTTCAGCGTCTTCCGATGCGCGGCGGTCGTGTAACGGTCGCCGTCATACATCGTGTTGGTCTCCACGATGGCGCTGTCCGGGATGTGCGCCAGGAGCGGCTTGGCCATCGCGGGCGGAATGATGTTCGGCCCGTGCCGTTCGCCGGTGTGCAGTTTCACCGCCACCTTGCCGTGGATTGACTCCGACACTCGGTCGTAGAGCGCGATCAGGCTCTCCGCCGTGATGGTGCGAGTGAAATAGACCTTGGCGCGCGTGCCGCGCACCTTCCTGCCGGTCACGTTCTCGCATCCCACGACCGGCGACTGCCTGATTATGGGCGAGCCATTCGCCGCCTTCTCGCCGCGCGCGTTCAGCGCCGTTGCAGTCAACGTTGCGGCGGATGTCGCCTTGATGAATTCCCTTCTGTTCATTTCATGCACCTTTCTTTGTTGAAACCGTCTCAGCCGCAAGTGACGCGGCTCACTTACCAAAGAGTCCGTTCAGCCACCGCACCACATCGTCCTCCGTATGATGCACGGTCACGCCCACCTTCAGCCGCCGCTCCACCTGGTTGGAGCCACGCGCCGTGAACCCCGCCAGCACCTTCGCCCCGGGACACGCCGCCCTTACGTCCCTTTCGTAACGCGGAGCGCCGCCACCGCCGTGCGTACTGAACGGCACTACGATCTTGCCTGCCAGCGGATTGGACTTCAGGAACTGCTCGACGGGGAACGCATACGACCCGTACCAGATCGGCGAACCGAGAAACACCGTGTCATACGCGGCCAGAGAGGGCACCGGCTTGATCTGACGCTTCTGCCCGCTTCTGCGCTCCTTCTCCGCCGCCGCCAGCGTTAGCGTGTACGGCTCGGGATACGGCTCGACGGCCTCTATCTCAATCAGGTCTCCGCCCATGTGTTTCTTTATCCACTGCGCGATGAGCGCCGTGTTCCGCACCTTCGACTGTGAATAGTACACGATCGCCACTCTGCCCGGTGCCTTCGCCGTCACCGGCAGCGTGGCGGACGTGTCGCGCCCCGCACGCATCCGCAACGCCACCGCTGCGCCGCCGGCAACCAGCAGCAGCACAATCGCTACAACTATTATCTTCGTCATTTACTCTTTCCCTCCTGTCGCTCCTCATCTTCCGGCTCCACGTGGATCACGGCGTCCGTCACGCCGATGCCGGCATCAAGCACGGCCGACTTCACGGCATGCCCGATTGCGTGGCCCTCAAGCAGCGAAAGGTCGCGCGCTACCTGAACGTGCAGATCGCACTGCAGCGTGCCGCCGTACCGCCGTATGCGCACCTTGTGGACGCGCCGAACGCCAGGCACCGCAAGGGCGATGCGCTCCACGTCCTGCACGGCGGCGCCGCAGCTGGCATCCGTGAGCGCCATGAGCGCCGGCTTGGATATCTGCCATGCGACGCGAAGGATGAACACGCCCACAAGCGCCGCGCCTGCGGCGTCCAGCCACCTGAGAGACGGGAAGAAGTGCGCTACCGCGACCGCCACGGCAACTGGGATGGAGCTTATCGCGTCTGACCTGTGGTGCCATGCGTTCGCCTCCGTCGCCGGTGAGTTGAGCCGTTTCGCCACGGCATGCGTCCAGCGGTAGAGCGCCTCCTTAGCCACAATGGATATGAGCGCCACGGGAAAGGCCATCGCATCCGGCGCAGCGCCGCCGCCCTGAAGAAGCGCACAGATCCCCTTCCAGCCGATCTCCAGGGCTACGCCCGCCACCATCAGGCCGATGAACGCGGTGACAACCGCCTCGATCTTGCCGTGGCCGTAGGGATGGTTCTCGTCCGCCGGCGAAATCCAGAACTTCACCCCCAGCACCAGAGCGGCATCCGTTATGAGGTCGGAGAGGGAGTGGACGGCATCCGCCAGGAGCGCCTGCGATGCGAACGCGAGACCGCCGCCAAACTTCACGGCGGAGATCAACAGGTTCACCGCCGCCCCTGCATACGCAACGCGCCGCACGGTGGCGACGGAAACCATCCGGCGCTCCTCTTCCTCTCGGTTCATGGTGCGTAATTATACCATACGCCAGCGCTTCGTGATCTGCGGCCGTTCATGCCGACCAACGCATGGTTGGCGCGCTTGTGGTATAATTCCGCCCTCGATGAGTGAAAGGCGAAAAGGTTTTCGGTGGAAGTGGCTCTGGCTATGTGTCGGGGCGGCGGCTGTGGTGGCGGTGGCGCTGTTGGCGCTGCTGCCGACGATCCTCACGTCCGTCACCTATCCGACCCTTACGTTCGACCTCTCGCGCTTCCTGAACGAAAAGACCTCCGCGCTCGTCACCAACCGCACCGCCACGCTCAACTTCGAGATCGCACGGGGGCACGCGGGCAGCTACAACATCCGGGCGCGGGGCACCCTGCTGGATTGGCCGTTCGCCGCGCAAGCGAACATCCGCCCTGTCTTCCGCTTCCTGGGCATGGACGTGAGCGGCGAGGCCGAGGCTTGGCTGAGCAACACGCCGTGGTCGCTTCGCGCAGAGTTCGATGCTTCGTCCTCCGGCGAATGGCGCGCCGACATCGACGTGCCGGAGACGAAGATAAGCGAGAACGACCCGGTGCTCGCACCAATCCTTTCACGCTGGCCGATGCCGGCGATCTCCAACCTCGTCTTCGGCGGCAGCTTCGGCCTGAAAGCGTCGGGAGGGCGCACAAACGGATGCCTCGTGGCGAAATGGAACGCGCTGGGGCAGATCAGGGGGCTTGCCGCCTCCTGCGAGGCTAAGGGCATACCGGTAGAGGTGGCAAACCTCAGGCTCAGCTTCGGCGCGTCTGGGATCGCGAACCACGTTGACGTGCGGCCGATGTTCCCGCGCGCGGACTCCATCAGGCTGGGCGCGTGCACGCTCACAAACGCCTTTGCCAGCATAAGGGCCACGGAGGCCGCCTACCTCGTCACGGAGGCCGGGGCCGGATGCTGCGGCGGCGAACTGAAGCTGTACTCCTTCTTCCTCGACCCGAAACGCCTCAACGCGGGTGTGACGCTGTTCGTGGACGGCGTGGACGCCGGAGAGGCGCTGCATCTGCTCAAGGGGTTCAAGGGCGAGGCTTCAGGCAAGCTTTACGGGAAGATCCCGCTGCACCTCAAGAACGGCGACACGATTCGCCTGCGTAACGCATATCTCCATTCCTCGCCGGGGGATACCGGCAACCTAAAGGTGTTCGACCCGGAGCCGGTCGTGGAGAACCTCGCACTCGGCGGCGTGCCGGAAGCCACGCGCGCCAACGTCGCAAAGGCCCTGGCAAACCTCACATACACCGTGCTGAAGATCGGCCTCCAGCCTGAGGGGGATGGCGGCCTCGCGCTCACGCTTAAGCTTTCGGGATCGGCCACGCACAGGGACGTGACCGTGCCGGTATCGTTCGAGGTCACCTTCCACGGCGACATCGAGCAGCTCATCAACACAGGTCTGAAGACCGCACTGAAAACAAGGAAATGAGGCCACGCATGAAAACACTCATAATCGCCGCAGCCGTCGCCGCTGCCTGCGCAGCGGGATGCATCCAGGTCAAGACGGAAAGCGAGATCAAGCCCATTCACATCACGATGGACGTGAACCTAAAGGTGGACAAGGAGCTGGACAAGGCGTTTGCCGACGAGAACCAGCAGAAACCAAAAGGTGACTTCGCGGCGGTCAAGGCAATGCTCGACCGACAGGCAGCGGGCATCACAAACCGCGCCATGCTCGAACCCCGCGACAAGGCCACCGACGCCGACCACCTGCTTGTCGCCGAGTCGAACGCGCGCCGCCTGAAGCGCTTCAGCGACATCTCGAAGGCGAACGGCGTTTCGCTCGAGTCTGTGCAGAAGCGCCATGCCGCGAAGATGCGCGAAAAGATTCCCGCAGGCTCCGGCGTGTGGTATCAGGACGACGCTGGAGCCTGGCTCCAGAAGTAGCGGCTACTGCCGCTTTGCCTTGCCGGACGACGGCAGGGCTATCGCCGATCCCTTCAGGTCGGTCCAGAGAGTGCCCTCGCCGGCGTGGATCACGCGGATCGAAAGGTCTGGGCTGAGCGACTTCACGAACTGCAGATCTGCGAGAGTGCCGGCGTCCTTGAACACCTCTGCACGGCGCTTCACTCCAAGCGCCCGCTCGTTCTCCACGATAAACTTCGCCCTTGCCTCGGCTTCGCCCTTGGTGCGGTTGATCTCCGCCCGCACCTTGGCGGCGTTGAGGTTGATCTCCGCGACCTTGAGCTGGGCGTCGGCGGCGATGCCTGCCACATCCTTGCGCATCTCGGCGGCGATGGTGGCGGTGATCTTCTCGGTCTCCTGCTCGGTCTCGCGCTTGAGCTGGTCCACCATCGCGATCTGAGTGTTGAGCAGGGCCTGTTTCTTCGCGGTCTCCTGCTGCGTCTTGTTCGTGAGATCCTGCTCCTTGGCGATACTCGTATCCTGTATCGGCTGGAGTATGTCTTCCGGCACCTCCACGTGGCGCACGATGGCGTTGCGCACGAGGATGCTCTTCTCGCCGAGTATCTTCACCAGCTCGCCGGTCATCTCCTTCTGGAACTTCTGCCGCCCCTCGCCGTCGATGAACTCGCGCGCCTTGTAGCCAGATCCCTTCATGCGCGAGACGGAGAGTATCTGCGGCAGGATGATCTTCGAGACGACGGCCGGCAGGTCGCCGTAAAGCATGTAGATGCGCGAAATGCTCTCTGGCATCAGCTCAAACTCCACCGTCATATCGAGCATGATCGCGAAACCGTCGGAGGACGGGAACTGCACGAACTGGTTCATGCCGAACGCCACGGAATCGCTCGCCTGCACCGGCGGCGCTTTCGCGGCAAGCATCTGCCTGCCGGCGTTGGTGCCGCCAGCCGCCAGCGCGGATGGATTCCTCTCGTAACGCCCCTTCCTGAACTCCCTGCGCTTCGCCGCCGCAGGAGCGGAAGTGCGCGAGAGGCTGGACGCCGCATCTTCCGCCTTCAGGATCCCGAGGTCGGCATTCGCGTTCATGTAGCTTGCGCGTTTGGCGTTCTGCGCGGATAGCGTGTTCTGCTGCAGCTCTGCGAGGCCGTTCGCGCTCGTGGACTGCGCCTTGGTGAGCACCACCGTTCCGCTCTTCCCCACGATCGACACCTGGTTCATGCCGATCTCAACCACGTCCACCTGGTATGCGCGCGGATTTACGTAGTAGAGGCCGGGCTGGAGTATCCTTTCGAGCACGCCCTTCTCGCCCGGCCCGGCGAACTTCCCGCGCGGCGTCGGCTTGCCGGCGAGAGAGGTGACAACTCCCACGTAACCGATTGGGATGTTGATTGCGCTTATCACATCGACGTCGTACCCTTCGGGGTTGAGCCGGTACGTGCCGGGGCCAAGCACGCGCCTCCACACGCCCTTCGAGCCGTCGTCCGGCGCAAGTATCTCGCCGGGGGCCAGTTCGCGTCCGGTCTTAGAGGTGACCAGTCCAACGCTGCCGGCGGGGATTGTCGTCACAGGCACTATCCGCCAGTCATTGTTGATGGGGTTGAGGAAGTGCCGCCCCTCGGCGAGCGGCGTGCGTTGCACGCCCTTCTCGCCAGGTTCGGCGAGAATGCGCTCCGGCGGCAGGGCCTTGCCCGTCTTTGCGGTGACTATGGCCATGTGGCCGGCAGGCACGTACACGCGGCAGAACGTCCATACGAACCAGCCGCCCACAAGAGTCGCGATGGCGGCGACGCCGCAGATAATCCCAAACGCCTTTCTCATTTCGCACCTCCCTTCGCGCCCGCCTTCACAGGCAGTCCGAACACCTCGCCTGGCGAATCGCCTGTTACGACATCGCGCAGGTGCGGCGCGGTCTTCTCGTACAGCTTCGCGCGCACGTAGTTTCCTTCGCCACCGTAGGCTGCGACCTCCTGCCTGAGCACGTCCGCCTCCGCCGTGGTCTGCACCTCGACGACCTTGCGCTCGGCCTCTGCAACGGTCAGCTTCGCGGTTGCGTCGGCCTGTGCCGCCTTGAGTTCGCGCGCGGCAACCTCCAGCTGCGTCTCGGCGGCCACGATCTTCTCCACGCTGGCCTGCTCGGCGGCGATCTTCGCCTGTATGGACTTCGTCTCGGCGGCGACACGCGCGCTGTTCTGCGCCGCGAGCGCCCTCTGGCGCTCAAGCTCGGCCTGGGACTTCGCCTGCACGATCTGCTGCTCGATCTTGAGCCCCTCCTGGACGGCGAGCTCGCGCTGGCGGATTATGGCCGCAACCTCCTGCGGCGCGAAGATGTCGCGGATCAGCACCGAATTGAGCGACACCCCCCAAGGCTTGCATACGTCCTTAAGATACTTCTCCAGCGAGTTCTGGAACGCCTGCCGCGATTCGCCCACGATGAATTCGGTGGCGTTCTTCTTGCTGCCTTCGATGCGAGAGAACCCGCGCGCGGCAGGCAGCACTATCTTCTGCAGGATGTCGTCCATGTCGCCCACCTCGTGCGAGAGGAGCGCAACCTTGTCGATGTCGAGGTTGAACTCCAGCGTGCCCTCTGCGGTCACGGTGAAGCCGTCGAGCGTGAGGAACGAGATTGCATCCGCGCCGCTCAGCTCGAATCTCTGGCTCTGGATGTTCACGATGGAGACGGAGTGCACGAACGGGTTCAGGCGGTGCGTACCTTCCTTGAGAATGCGCGGCGACACGCCCTTCGCGCCCGGCTTCACGAGGAACCCCGCGCCCGTCGCCTCCTCCTCCGCGCCACCGGGCGAGAGTATGTCGTCGCCCGTCAGCTCCGTCACCACGCCCACGTGGCCCGGCTTCACCGTTATGTCGTCGTAGAGCTTTACGTCGTAGGCGTACGGGTTGATGCGGTGCTTGCCGGTGCCGAGCACGTCGCGCAGGATTCCGCGCGTGCCCTCGCTGGCGAGTATCTCGCCCTCAGGCAGATCCTTGCCGAACCTGCGCACCAGCACGCCGAACTTCCCGGCGGGGATGTCCAGCACCTTTGCGTAGTGCCATTCCCAGCTCCAGGGATTTCGGAAATGGCGGCCTTCCGGGAGCACCTCCTCCTGGATGCCCTTGTATTCCGGCCCCGGCGCAAGGATTGCGTCAGGCGGGAGGTTCCTGCCCGTCTTCCTGATCAGGATTGCGATCTGCCCGTTGTCGGGCTCGATGCGCCAGCCGTACCATATCCACAGCGGCGCCGCGGCGAGCGCCGCCAGCGCGACGAACCCGGCCGCCGCCATGACAGAAGTCTTTGATGCCATCGTCTATCCTCCGTGATTTTTCCCCGGCTGCATCCGCCGCCGACCGTCAGATGAAATGCCTGAACGCGATCGGCGCGGAGACTATCGCGTCGCTCTTCCTGTCGAAGAAGTCCACCGCCTGCACCGCGAACCGGCAGGGTACGCCCTCCGGGAGCTTTTCGGCTGCGAAGAGCACCTCGTAAGTGTTGCGCATGTAGCGCTGCCCCATGAAGAACTCCGTCGTGAACCTCTTCGTAGCGACCTTTTGCCCGTCGTCCGCGCGTGTGGCCGTGACCTCGTAGCAGTAGACCATGTCCTCGCCGCTGTCGATCCTGGCCGCCGGGAACGTTAGCACGATGCCGCCCTTCCCCTGCACCGCCTTCTTGTTCGGCGGCACCTTCCAGAACACGTTCTCGCCCATGCCCACGTTCGCCTCAACCGTCGCGCCGGACGGGAAGAACGGCGTCTTCGCGCGCGCAGCCATCCGGTCGGCGGTGTACGGGAACGTCCCGCGATCGAGCGGCAGCGGGATGCGCCAGTCGTCGCCGAGGCGGTCGCCGGTCCATGTGCTCTTGCGCTCCACCACGATCTCGTCGTCGTAGACGCTCACCGTGCACTGGCTCTTCGCGTAGGCCGCGCCGCCCGGCAGGTCCTTCGGCCATCCGAACGGCGGGAAGCTCGCCCATGTTATCACGCCGGCGCTCACGAGCGTATATCCGCCCTGCCAGATGTTCCTCGGGTGGGTGAGCGGCTTGTGGAGGTGGCCTGTGAGCATGAACAGACGTTCGTCGGCCCCGAAGAGCTCCTCCGCCGTTCCGTAGCTCGCTCCGCTGCAGTAGCAGGTCTTGGGCGGCGGCGCGTGCTGGATGTGGAACACGGGCTCGCCGGGCTTGGCGCGCGCGAACGCCTCCCTGAACACAGGCTCGAGGTCTTCGCGCCGGTAGGCGTCCTTGACGTCCTTCTTCGGGTATACGCCCCAGTTCAGCCCGGTGAACTGGAAGCCGTTGATCTCCTTCCTCCACGCCGGCGCATACTCCTCGCGGAAGCATCTGCGCCAGTGCTCCGCGAGGCGCGGCACGACGTGCGTCTCGGGGTTCCACGCCTCCGGCGGCTTCCAGCATGCCGTATCGTGGTTGCCGGTCACGAACAGCTTCTCGACCCTCTTCCCGTTCAGGCCAGTGTCGTCAGGGAACACCTCGTACCATATGCGGGCGAACTCGTCCATCTGCTCGATCGTGCCGCCGTTGGTGAAGTCGCCGAGCACCGCCACGGCGTCGACGTCCTCCTCGCGGAAGTAGCGGAACGCCTTTTCGGTGGCGGGCGAGTTTATGCCCATCATCCATCCCGTGCCGATGTGGGGATCCGCGATCACGCCAATCCTCACGCGCGGCCTCTCCGTGTGCCGCTTCGCCGCCGTCTGGGCCTTCAGCCCCGCCACAGCCGCGCTGCCGAACAGCGCCATACCGTTCCCGAGGAACGACCTTCTTCCTATCTGCATTGTTTTTCCTTTGCTCCTGCCTGTTGTTGTCTCTAACGTACCGAAATCGCCGTGCCGACCGTCGGGGCGGTCAGCGCCCCGGGCCCCGCGATGAAGCCTGGCCATGTCGCCGCGGACACGCATCCCTGCGCGCGGTGCCGCCCGAGGCCCGCGCTCTCCACCGCGCATGCTCCGGGGAAGTCGAGCTCTAGCGACGCTCCCCTCTCCACCGTGACGCTGAACGGCGCCGCCCTGTCGCCGGAGAAGAGCCGGAACAGCCCCTTGCCCACCGTCAGGCTGAACGCCCCTGCGCTGTCGCCGCCGAACCCGCTCGGCCACGCATCTGTCTTGACCAGCGACACGTCGCCGCGGAGCGTCCCCGCGAACACGCCGTCCACGGCGTTGGTGAACACGAGCGTGGCGCCGCCCGCACCGGCCTCCACCACGCCTTCGCCCGCGAGCGAGGCGAGGGCGAGCGACGTGCCGCCCGGCAACTGGAGCGTGGCGCCTTCAGCGATGGCGATGTGCAGGGGCCTTGCGAAACGTCCGGGATCGCCGAGCGCGAGCGTGCCGCCGTTCAGCAGGATGTGCGTGAGGTTGGGGGCGTCGCCGAGCGTCAACGCGTCCGTTCCGCTTTTCACGAGAGCCGTGCCGGAGATGTCGGCGGTGCCTGAGACAATCTCTCCCTCCACTTCCCCGAGATCGCGCACCTGAAGGGCGTTGAGCTGGGACGATACGGCTGTGCCGCTTTCCACGCCGAACGACATTGCGATGACATGCGTCGCCTCCGTCGCCACGAACGTCCCGAGCGCATATGTGCCGAGGCCACCGTCGCCGTGGAACGGCAGCGTCACCGCCTCGTCCACCACCGCGTAGCGCACAAGCCCCGCCCCGCTCGTGCGTGCGTCCGTGACCCATATCTGCACGGCGTACTTGTGGCCGGAGGTCAGTTTCTTGAGCGTGATGGTCGCCTCGGACGTGCTGCGGTATATGCCGCCCTTGAGCAAGGTGCCGTAGTCGCCGAGGCCCGTGAGGGTTGCGCCGCTCGGCACGAATGCCGTCGTGTTACTTGTGGAGAAACCGGATAGCGTCACGTCGGAACCGAAGGTGGCAGTAGCGGTTGTCTTGTTGATCGATATTGAGGCCGCAAACGGAACGCCGTTTACGGTGACGGCGTTGAAGCCGTAGGCGTAGAGGAGCGTGCCGGCGGTGTACACGTCCGTTCCGGACGAGACGGGCGTTGCAGACCAGCTCGGCCCGACGTCTATTGCGGGCGACGAGAGCTTGCGCAGCTGCACCGCCTGGATCTGGCAGGAGAGCCTTTTCTTTTTGGCAGCCTCGGTCGCCATCGCGAGGAGCGGGATTTCCTGCGTGTCGGCCACGGCGGTGAACTCGCCCTTCACGCTTGCGCCGAACGGATAGCCGCCGCTGTCTGCGAAGCGGAGGCGGGGGACGCCGCCCACCGCCATTTCGCGCGGCGCGATGGACGCGCGCCTGTCGCCCGCGAGCAGCTGAACCTGGTAGCGCGCGCCGGGCTCAAGGTTGCGCAGCGTCATGCGCGCGCTCCTGACGCTCGACGAATACGCGCCGCGCTGGAGGAGGTCGTGCAGCTCCTGCGAAAGCCCGGCCTCCACCGCGCCGTCCATGAAGTCGTCGGACGTGTTGACGTTCTGCACGGAGGTGAGCGCGATATCGTCGCCCATCCCCGCGCCCGAACTGCCGCCCGGGGCGAACGTCACGCCGTTCACGGAAACGCTGTCGGCGGCGTAGGAGTAGGCGTACACAAGGCTTCCCTCGGTGCTCACGCATGTCGCGTCCGCGATGGGCGCAACTTCGCCCCATTCCACGGCGGACGAGACGTCGCGCACCTGTATCGCGTTCCACTGGAGGCTGGCGGTGCCGGAGTCGGCGTTCGCCGCGAGCGCGACGGCCTGCTCCCTGGCGACGGCGCGGAAGCGGCCGACCGCGTACTGCCCGAATGCGCCCTTGCGGTAGCGCACGTCGCACGCACCGTCGAGCCTGACGTAGCGCGGGGCGCCGGTCGCCCTGCAGTCGTTCACCCAGATCTGCACCAGATATGCGCGGCCGGGAACCAGGTTGCGGAGCGTGAGCGAACCTTCCCGCGGCCCTTCGCCGGTAACGCCGTATGCGCCGCCGGAGATGAGCCCTCCGTACGCGGCGCTCATCCCCGCGCCCGGCGCGAAGTCCTCCGCGAACGCGCCCGTGTTCTGGTAGGAGAACCCGCTCTGGTTCAGCTCGGCGCGCCAGCTCCCCGCCGGGATCGAGCCGTGCGACGACACACCCCTGAACGCGACGCCGTTCACCACCGTGTCCGCGCCGCTCTGCACGTAGGCGTAGCAGAGCTGCCCATCGGTGCGCACGTCGCCGTCAGACGAGATGTCGCCCGTCTCCCAGCCTATCACGCCGACCGGCGAGAGATCGCGCACCTGGATGGCGCTTATCAGCCCGTACTTGCTCGGCGCGGCGGTGAACGTCTGCGTGTCGGAGAGGGGCGTGAACTCGCCCGTGACGAACTGCCCCATGCGTCCGGCCTCGCCGGAGTGCTGGTTCACCGCCACCGTGCCGTCGAACGTCATAGTCTGGCCCCCGAAGTCGCTGTCGCGGGTGCCACCGCACCACAGCTGCACGAGATAGCGCCGCCCGGGCGTGAGGTTCCTCAGCGTGACCGTGATCACGGGGACGTCCTTCTTCGCCACCATCGCCGAGCGCGAGAGCATCAGCCAGTAGTTGGTGGTGAAGGTGTCAGTCACGGCGACGCCCTCGGTGAGGTTGCGCGTGTCGTTTTCGCCGAACGTGAAGCGGTCGTACAGGATGTCGTCGCCCAGCGCGCGGTACATCCTCGCGTCCGGCGTGAACGCCACGCCGTTCACCTGGAGCGAGTCGGAATCCGTGGGCGCGCCGCAGTATGCGTACAGCAGCGTGCCGTCGGTGCGCACGTCCGCATCGCCGACGATGTCCTGCGGAACGTTCCATTCAACCTTCCCCAGCTCCGCCGCCGCGCATGTCACGCACGCCGCCGCAAACCCGCATACCGTGGAAACGACTTTGAGCATGTTCTTGTGTTTCATCTGCGACATCTCCTTCCATGGGTGAAAAACGGCGCATATGATACCAGATTCATTTTTTTTTTCAACGCACATTTTCCCGCCGGAGAGACTGTCGCCACAGGAACGCCGTCTCGTCGCATGGGAACAGGCTCTGAATATTCTAATCAGACTACATCTTTGCCGGATCATCATGGATACGGGCGGTCGTCATCAGGAAACTCACCCCGCTGTATCATTTTAAGGTAATACCTCGCCAATCTCCTATCATCTGCAATCGATTCAGAATCTGACAACACCTCCATAAACAATTGTTCCGCTTTTCGAACATCTTGACGAACCCCATAGCCACATAGATATGTCTTGGCAAGAGCGACGCATGCAGACCATGGACATCTTCTGTAGCCTCGTACAAGCCATTCATGACACCGTTTTCTATTGCCGAGCTTTGAATACGTCAAAGCTACATTGTAGCCAGCAACAGTATCGCCCATTTCCCAGGCTTTCTTATCCCAATAGAGCGCTTTTCGCAGATTCTCCCGATTTGACTGCTGGGCATAATAATGACAACTCAATTCAAGCATAGCTCCAATACATCCTTGTTTAGCAGCAAGCCCCAACCAATGTACACCTTCCTTTACGTTCCGGCGACATCTGCAGATCTCTCCCGTGCATAATTCATAGGTGCCGTTAAGTCGCGCAGCACCATATCTCCACGCATCATCACTTCCGCCCGTCTGCGCAGCCTTCTTCATCAATTTCATCTGAGCATCAACCATAGCAACGATTTACTAGTCGAAATCAAATTGACCATAAGAGCTGTCATGTATGCAGGAACCATCGTTGGAATGTTTATGTCCGACATAGGTGCGCCATTTGAACAACTCATTTACATCCACTCTTTTTAACCTCTATGGCGCGCATGGTACCAAATGCGTGTAGGCAATGCAAGCGGAAAAGCTATTCTGGAGTTTACCCATTTTTTGACTGGGCCTGACCAATGTGCCGAAGCGACGGCGCGCGGCCCTCCCAATGAATAAACCCCATTTGTCGCTATTTCTA